>CAMCTE010000172.1 GCA_945878385.1 Azohydromonas lata NBRC 102462
TGCAGGCGCGCGGTTTCCTGCTGGGCGGCACCTCCGGGCGCACCACGCTGAACGGCGAGGGCCTGCAGCACGAGGACGGGCACAGCCACATCCTGGCCGGCACCATCCCCAACTGCGTGAGCTACGACCCCACCTTCGCGCACGAGGTGGGCGTGATCCTGCACCACGGTATGAAGCGCATGGTCGAGCGCCAGGAGAACGTGTTCTTCTATGTGACCCTGCTCAATGAAAACTACCCGATGCCCGGCCTCAAGCCCGGTACGGAAGAGCAGATCATCAAGGGCATGTACCTGCTGGAGCAGGGCGAGGGCGCCAAGGCCGCGCCGCGGGTGAACCTGCTGGGCTCGGGCACCATCCTGCGCGAAAGCATGGAAGCCAAGAAGCTGTTGGCGGTGGATTGGGGTGTGGTGGCCAATGTGTGGAGCTGCCCCAGCTTCAACGAACTGACCCGTGAGGGCCAGGACTGCGCACGCTGGAACCTGCTCAACCCGACCGAGAAAGCCCGTGTGCCGTATGTGACGCAGCAGCTGAGCACCCAGGCCGGTCCGGTGGTGGCTTCCACCGACTACATGAAGAACTACGCCGAGCAGATTCGCGCCTTCATCCCCAAGGACAAGAGCTACACCGTGCTGGGCACCGACGGCTTTGGCCGTTCGGACTTCCGCAAGAAGCTGCGCGAGCACTTCGAGATCAACCGCCACTACATCGTGGTGGCCGCCCTCAAGGCCCTGGCCGATGAGGGCCAGGTACCCGCAGCCAAGGTGGCCGAGGCGATTCGGAAGTACGGGATCAACACCGCCAAGGTGAACCCGCTCTGGGCCTGACCAATACGGGAGACACAGACATGGCAATCGTAGAAGTCAAGGTTCCCGATATCGGGGACTTCAAGGAAGTGGCCGTCATTGAGGTGTTGGTCAAGCCCGGCGATGTGGTGAAGGCCGAGCAAAGCCTGATCACGGTTGAAAGCGACAAGGCATCGATGGAGATTCCTTCGAGCCACGCCGGCGTGGTCAAGGAACTCACGGTCAAGCTGGGCGACAAGGTGGCCGAAGGCTCACTGGTGCTGCTGTTGGAAGCGGATGCGGCGGTTGCGCCGGCGCCTGCTCCCGTCGCCACTGCATCGGCACCTGTATCTGCGCCTGTATCTGCGCCTGTACCTGCTGCAGCCCCCGTGGCAGCACCTGCCCCAGCGGCGGCAGCCTCGCCTGCTGCTGCCGTTGCAGCCCCGGCGGCACACGCCGCCCCGGCCCACCAACCCACGGCCACGCCCGCCACCGGCTTGCCGCATGCATCTCCCTCGGTGCGCAAATTCGCCCGTGAATTGGGCGTCCCCCTGAACGAGGTCAAGGGCAGCGGCCCCAAGGGCCGCATCACCCAGGCCGATGTGCAGGCGTTCACGAAGTCGGTGATGACCGGCGCGGTGCAAACCGCCTCGCAGGCCGCCAAGGCGCCGGCCGGCGGTGGCGCAGGTGGTGAAGCCCTGGGCCTTATTCCCTGGCCCAAGGTCGATTTCGCCAAGTTCGGCCCCATCGAGCGCAAGGAACTCAGCCGCATCAAGAAGATCAGCGGGGCCAACCTGTTTCGCAACGCGGTGATGATTCCGGCGGTCACCAACCACGACGACGCCGACATCACCGACCTCGAAGCCTTTCGCGTGTCCACCAACAAGGACAACGAGAAGAGCGGCGTCAAGGTCACCATGCTGGCCTTCCTGATCAAGGCCTGTGTCTCGGCGCTCAAGAAGTTCCCCGAGTTCAACAGTTCGCTCGATGGCGAAGAACTGGTCTACAAACAATACTGGCACATCGGCTTTGCGGCCGACACGCCCAACGGCTTGGTGGTGCCCGTCGTCAAGAACGCCGACCAGAAGGGCATCCTGCAGATCAGCCAGGAAATGGGTGAGTTGGCCAAGAAGGCCCGTGAGGGCAAGCTGGGGCCTGCCGACATGAGCGGCGCCACCTTCACCATTTCCAGCCTGGGCGGCATCGGCGGGCGCTACTTCACGCCCATCATCAATGCGCCCGAGGTGGCCATCCTGGGCGTGTGCAAGAGCCAGATGGAGCCGGTGTGGAACGGCAAGGAATTTGTGCCGCGCCTGATGCTGCCGCTGTCGCTCACTTGGGACCACCGGGTGATCGACGGTGCGGCCGCCGCGCGCTTCAATGCCTATCTGGGCCAGGTCCTCAGCGACTTCCGTCGCGTTCTGTTGTGAGGTGACGGAGATGGCACTGATCGAAGTGAGAGTTCCCGACATCGGCGACTTCAAGGAAGTGGCGGTGATCGAATTGCTGGTCAAACCCGGTGATGCGGTCAAGGCCGAGCAAAGCCTGATCACGGTGGAGTCTGACAAGGCCTCCATGGAAATTCCCTGCAGCCACGCTGGCGTGGTCCAGGAACTCAAGATCAAGTTGGGCGACAAGGTCAGCGAAGGCACGGTGTTGCTCACGCTGGAGGTGCAGGGCGCTGCCGCCCCTGCACCTGCGCCCGCTACACCGGCTTTAGCCGCTTCAGCGGCTACACCGGCTTTAGCCGCTTCAGCGGATTCACCTGCTGTTTCTTCGGCGCCCACCGCGGCGCCGGCCCCCGCAGCCCCGGCGGCCACCTCCAAGGCCGCCGCGGTAGCCGACGACGGTTCCCCCTTCGACCTCGACTGCGATCTGCTCGTGCTCGGCGCCGGCCCCGGCGGCTACAGCGCCGCCTTCCGCGCGGCCGATCTGGGCCTGAAGGTGGTGCTGGTGGAGCGTTACGCCACCCTGGGCGGCGTGTGCCTGAATGTGGGCTGCATTCCCTCCAAGGCCCTGTTGCATGTAGCGGCCGTCATGGACGAGGTCAGCCACATGGCCGAGCTGGGGGTCGATTTCGGCGCCCCCAAGCTCAACATCGACAAACTGCGTGGCCACAAGGAAAAGGTGATCGGCAAGCTCACCGGCGGCTTGGCGGCCATGGCCAAGATGCGCAAGGTCACGGTGGTGCGAGGCTACGGCGCCTTCACTGGCAGCCACCGCGTGACGGTGGAGGAAACCACCGGCTCCGCGCAGGACAAGACGGGTTCCAAGCAGGTGATTGCCTTCAAGCGCTGCATCATCGCAGCCGGCTCGCAGGCGGTGCGGTTGCCCTTCCTGCCTGAAGACCCGCGCATCGTCGACAGCACCGGCGCGTTGGGCCTCAAAGAGGTGCCCAAGCGGATGCTCATCATCGGCGGGGGCATCATCGGCCTTGAAATGGGCACGGTCTACAGCACCCTGGGCGCACGCCTGGATGTGGTGGAGATGCTCGATGGCCTCATGCAGGGGGCTGACCGCGACCTGGTCAAGGTGTGGCAGAAGATGAACGCCCACCGCTTCGACCAGATCATGCTCAAGACCAAGACCGTCGGGGCCCAGGTCACGCCCGAGGGCATCAAGGTGCAGTTCGAGGGGCTGGACGGCACCAAGAGCGAAGGTACCTACGACTTGGTGCTGCAGGCCGTGGGCCGCACGCCCAACGGCAAGAAGATCGCAGCCGACAAAGCCGGTGTGATCGTGAGTGAGCGCGGCTTCATCGACGTCGACATTCAGATGCGCACGAACATGCCGCACATCTTTGCCATCGGCGACATCGTCGGGCAACCCATGCTCGCGCACAAGGCGGTGCACGAGGCGCATGTGGCCGCCGAAGTCATCGCCGGTGAACTCACGGGCCACGCGGAACTGGCGGCCGCGGCCTTCAACGCCCGCGTGATTCCGAGCGTGGCCTACACCGACCCCGAGGTCGCCTGGGTGGGCCTCACCGAAGACCAGGCCAAGGCCCAAGGCATCAAGGTCAAGAAGGGTCTGTTCCCGTGGTCGGCCTCGGGTCGCGCCATTGCCAATGGCCGCGACGAGGGCTTCACCAAGCTGCTGTTCGACGATTCACCCGAGGCAGGATCAGGTGACGGCCATGCTGGCCGGGGCCACGGCAGGATCCTGGGCGGCGGCATGGTGGGCACGCATGCCGGCGACATGATCGGCGAAATCGCGCTGGCCATCGAAATGGGTGCAGACGCGGTGGACATTGGCAAGACCATTCATCCGCACCCGACGCTGGGCGAAAGCATCGGCATGGCCGCCGAGGTGGCGCATGGCTCGTGCACCGACCTGCCGCCGGCGCGCCGCTGAGGCAACTGCTTACAGGATGTCGCTGCAGTGAAGATCGAAGCGGCCTGCCTTGCGGCACTCGAAGTAGTGCCGCAAGGTGATCTTCACCGTTCGGAAGGCCAATTCGTCCCAGGGCACTTCATGCTCGGCAAACAACTGCGCCTCGATGGTTTCCGGCCCGGGGTTGAAGGCATCGCTTTGCAGGGTAGCCAGATAGAACAGATGCACCTGGCCCACCTGCACCACATTGAGCAGCGAAAACAAAGGCCCCAGTTCAATCTGCGCGCCGGCCTCTTCATCGGTTTCACGCAGCGCGCCTTGAGCCGTCGATTCACCCAGTTCCAAAAAGCCCGCCGGCAGCGTCCAATAGCCCAGGCGCGGCTCAATGTTGCGCCGGCACAGCAGCACCTTGTCTTGCCACACCGGCACCGTGCCCACCACGTTCAGCGGGTTTTCGTACTGGATGTGGCCGCAGGCGCCGCACATCGCACGCTCTCGGTTGTCGTCGGGCGGCACCCGGTAGTCCACCGCCGTGCCGCAGGCTCGACAGTGCTGGATGCGGGCGCGTGTACTCAACAACATGCAGCCAGTGTAGTCCGGCCCTGACCCTCTGAATCCTTCTCCTTGCACACCCTTATGGAACTCTTCAACTACTACCGATCCTCAGCCTCCTACCGCGTGCGCATCGCCATGGCGCTCAAGGGCTTGGACTACACCTACACCCCGGTGCATCTGGCCCGCGGTGAACAGCTCAAGGAGTCCTATGCCACGGTGTCGGCCACCCGCTTGGTGCCCACCCTGCGCGAGGACGACGGTCATCTGCTCACCCAGTCCTTGGCCATCATCGAGTACCTGGACGAAACCCACCCCCAGCCGCCTGTGCTGCCGGCCGATGCCCGAGGTCGAGCCCGCGCCCGCGCCTTGGCCTACGACATCGCCTGCGAAATTCACCCCATCAACAACCTGCGGGTGCTGCGCTACCTCACGGCCGATCTGAAGCTCAGCGAAGACGACAAGAACCGCTGGTACCGGCATTGGGTGGAAACCGGCTTGGCAGCGGTGGAGCGCCAACTGGCCGGCCATCCCGCCACCGGCCTGTACTGCCACGGCGATGCACCGACGATCGCCGACATCACCCTGGTGCCGCAGATCTTCAACGCTCGGCGCTTTGACTGCCGCCTGGACCATGTGCCCACCGTCATGCGCATCTTTGAGCAGTGCATGACATTGCCGGCCTTCAGCCAAACGCAGCCCTCTGCCTGCCCCGACGCCGAGTAAAGACTGCGCATGTACGGGTTGCAACTGATCACACCCACCTGGCCCGCCCCGGCCTGTGTGGGCGCGGCCATGAGCACTCGGATGGGCGGTGTCAGCAGGCCGCCCTTTGACAGCTTGAATCTTCGGCCCGGCGGCCTTGACGAACGCGCCGGCCCTCATGACTCCGATAGCCTTGATGGCAAGTACCCACCGGCCACGGCGGGCGACCAACCCGGCCACACCGCGGCCAACATCGAGCGCTACGCCAGCGCCATCGGTGTGCGTCCGTTTTTCCTGCGGCAGGTGCATGGTGCAAGGGTGCTCCACCTGGACGATCAGGGCCCGGCCGACACCGCCATGGCGCGAGCCGGCCCGTACCCCATCGCCGATGCCTCGGTCACCACC
>CAMCTE010000173.1 GCA_945878385.1 Azohydromonas lata NBRC 102462
CGAAGGCCCGTGCCTGCGCTGCGCTGAAGCTGAAGCCCGGCGCGTGAATGTCGCCCGAAACCAACCAGAAGGGACTGTGGCCGTCGGGCGCCAAAGCGTCCAGTGCGGTGGCGATGCCGCCGGCAGTTTCCAGGGCGTCGCCGTGGTCACGGCCCTCATGCGAATAGTGGATGCGCAGGCCCCAGCGGCTGCCGTCTCCCAGGGCCGCGGGGAATTGAGACTCGAGCCAAGCGGTGTTGATCACCACGTCCTGCACCCCGGCTGCGGCCAGTGCCAGCAAGTGCCATTCAATGAGCGGCTTGCCCCGCACCGGCAGCAGCGGCTTGGGTGTGGAGTCGGTCAGCGGGCGCATCCGCTGGCCGCGGCCGGCGGCCAGGATCAAGGCACGCGGTGCCGGCACAGGGCCACCAGCGCGATCGACGGAAAAACGGCTCATCCGCCCAGTCTACGGCGGGCGCGGCGCCGGCGGCCCGGCTGTCAGCTTGGTGCCACCCCAGACCGTAGAATCAGGGGTTTTCCCGCTGTCGCCGCCTGCGCGCCGCAGGCCCCGCGAAGCCACCCCCAGGCCAGGCCGGCGAGCGCACCGCCGCGTGGTGCCCGTGGGTCGGCGTTGTCGCAACCCAAAGCCCACACTCCATGACCACCGCCCACACCAGCCCGTCCGACAACGCCGCGCCTGCCAGCGCCCCACAAGCCGCGGTGATGGCCAACGCCATCCGTGCCCTGGCCATGGATGCGGTGCAGCAGGCCAATTCGGGTCACCCTGGCGCACCGATGGGCATGGCCGAAATGGCCGTGGCCTTGTGGGGCCGCCACCTGCGCCACAACCCGAAGAACCCGCATTGGGCCAACCGCGACCGCTTCGTGTTGAGCAACGGCCATGGCTCGATGCTGATCTATGCGCTGCTGCACCTGACCGGCTATGACTTGCCGATGGATGAGTTGCGCAACTTCCGCCAGATACACAGCAAGACGCCGGGCCACCCTGAAGTGGGCATCACCCCGGGTGTGGAAACCACCACCGGACCCTTGGGCCAGGGCGTGACCAACGCAGTGGGCCTGGCCCTGGCGGAAAAGCTGTTGGCCGCCGAATTCAACAAGCCCGGCCACGCCATCGTGGACCACCACACCTATGTGTTTCTGGGCGACGGCTGCCTGATGGAAGGCATCAGCCACGAAGCCTGCGCCCTGGCCGGCGCCTGGAAGCTCGACAAGCTGATCGCGCTGTACGACGACAACGGCATTTCCATCGACGGCAAGGTGGCGCCCTGGTTCGTGGACAACACCGCCCTGCGCTTCACGGCCTACGGCTGGAACGTCATCGGCCCGGTGGACGGGCACGACACGGACGCGGTGGACAAGGCCATTGCTCAAGCCAAGCAGAGCAAGGGCGGCAAGCCCAACCTGATCATCTGCAAGACCAGCATCGGCAAGGGATCGCCCAACCGCGCCAATACCGCCAAGGCCCACGGCGAGCCCCTGGGCGGCGAGGAAATCAAGCTCACCCGCGAGAGCATCGGTTGGTCACACGAGCCCTTCGTCATTCCGAAGGAGGCCTACGCCGGCTGGAACGCCGACCTGTGCGGCCGCGAAGCCGAGGCCCAATGGAGCGAGCGCTTCGCGGCCTACGCCAAGGCCTACCCGGTCGAAGCAGCCGAATTCGCCCGCCGCATGGCCGGTGACTTGCCCGGGGATTTCGCAGGGATTGCCGAAGCCATCGTGGGTGATGTGCACGACAAGGCCGAGACCGTGGCCAGCCGCAAGGCCAGCCAAATTGCGCTGGAGCGCTTCACCGCCCAGTTGCCCGAACTGCTGGGCGGCAGCGCCGACCTCACCGGCTCCAACCTCACGCAAACCAAGGCCACGCCGGCGCTGCGCATGGACACGCAGACGGGCGCGGTGGTGAAGACGCTGGTGGGCGAAGGCGATGCCGCACGCGAAGTGATCGGCCGCCACATCAACTACGGCGTGCGCGAATTCGGCATGGCCGCCATCATGAATGGTGTGGCGTTGCACGGGGGCTACATCCCCTACGGCGGCACCTTCCTGACCTTCAGCGACTATTCGCGCAACGCCATCCGCATGGCCGCGCTGATGAAGCAGCGCGTGATCCATGTGTTCACGCATGACTCCATCGGCCTGGGCGAGGACGGCCCCACGCACCAGAGCGTGGAGCACGCGGCCAGCCTGCGGATGATCCCGGGGCTCGACGTTTGGCGCCCCTGCGACACCACGGAAACCGCCGTGGCCTGGACGATGGCGCTGATCAACCGCAACCGGCCCAGCGCCCTGCTGTTGTCGCGCCAGAACCTGCCCTATGCGCCGAAAAACCAGGCCGATCTGATCACGCGCGGCGCCTATGTGCTGGCCGAGCCTGAGGAAGTGGGCCTGAAGAAAAAGGCACAGGCCGTCATCATCGCCACCGGTTCAGAAGTGCAGTTGGCCCTGCATGCGCAGACCGAACTGGCCCGGCTGAAGATTGCAGTGCGCGTGGTCTCCATGCCCAGCACCACAGTGTTCGACCGGCAGGATGCGGCCTACAAGGCCGAGGTGCTGCCCGCGGGCCTGCCGCGCGTGGCCATTGAAGCCGGCGTGACCGACTTCTGGTGGAAGTACGGCTGCGCGGCCGTGCTGGGCATCGACACCTATGGCGAATCGGCCCCGGCCGGCGAGCTGTTCAAGCACTTCCACTTCACCACCGAGAACCTGGTGGCCACGGTGCGCAAGGTGCTGGGCCGCTGACATCGCACAAGCGTTGCGCCGCGCGCAAGCCGCGCAGCGCAGACGCCACCAGTTTCCCTTCATCCTCTCGTTTATCAATCCTGGAGCAAGAACATGACGATCAAGGTCGGCATCAATGGATTTGGCCGAATCGGCCGCAATGTGCTGCGTTCGGCGGTACTGAATTTCCCCGACATCGAGGTTGTGGGCATCAACGACCTGTTGGAGCCCGACTACCTGGCCTACATGCTGAAGTACGACAGCGTGCACGGTCGCTTCAAGGGTGAGGTGTCCATTGAGGGCAACACCCTGATCGTCAACGGCAAGAAGATTCGCCTGACCGCTGAAAAAGACCCCACCGCGCTGAAGTGGGGCGACGTGGGTGCCGATGTGGTGATCGAGTCCACCGGCCTGTTCCTGGACAAAGCCAGCGCCGAAAAGCACCTGGCCGCCGGCGCGAAGAAGGTGATCATGTCGGCACCTTCGAAGGACGACACGCCCATGTTCGTCTATGGCGTGAACCACGGCACCTACAAGGGCGAGGCCATCGTCTCCAACGCCTCCTGCACCACCAACTGCCTGGCGCCCATTGCCAAGGTGCTCAACGACAACTGGGGCATCAAGCGCGGCCTGATGACCACGGTGCACGCGGCCACCGCTACGCAGAAGACGGTGGACGGCCCCTCCAACAAAGACTGGCGCGGCGGGCGCGGCATTCTGGAAAACATCATTCCGTCGTCCACCGGTGCAGCCAAGGCCGTGGGTGTGGTGATCCCGGCGCTGAACAAGAAACTCACCGGCATGAGCTTCCGGGTGCCCACCTCCGATGTGTCGGTGGTGGACCTGACGGTGGAACTCAATGCAGATGCGCCCTACAAGGACATCTGCGCCGAGATGAAGCGCATGAGCGAACTGCCGGTGGCCCATGGCGGCCTGCAGGGCGTGCTGGGCTACACCGAAGACAAGGTGGTGGCCACCGACTTCCGCAGTGACGCGCGCACCTCCATCTTCGACGCCGAAGCCGGCATTGCGCTGGACGGCACCTTCTTGAAGGTGGTGTCCTGGTACGACAACGAGTGGGGCTACTCAAACAAGTGCCTGGAGATGGTGCGGGTGGTGCACGGCCGCTGAAACGCGCCTAAAAAGTGGTTGGAGAGCAGGCAGGGCCTTGCTCTTCCCACGCTCACTCGACACGCGAGTCGGATACCCTAGGGGACTTGACCGTGAGGAAAGTCACTGATGAGCGTGCTCCACCGAATCGGCCTGCCCCTGCTGGGCTGGGCCTTCGCTGTCAATCTTCTGGCGGCCACAGCCGCCGCGGCACCGGCCCGCGAAGCAGGCTTGAAGCAGCCACGCCCGCAGGCCACGGCGCTGGCCGAAAACCCTTCCTTGGCCCGCGTGATCGTGAAATACCGGGCCGATGCCAACACCCGGCGCATCCTGCAGGCCCGAGCAGGAGAAGGTGCGGTGCAGGCCGTCACGGGCCGCAATGCCGGCCCGATGCACGCAGCGCGCATGGGCGAGCTCATGCGCGTGCCGCTGAAAAACGGCCGCATCCTGGGCCCGCGCACCCAATCTCTGATCGGCTCGGGCTTGAGTTCGGAAGAACTGGTGCGCCGCCTGCGCGCGCGCCCCGAAGTGGAGTGGGCCGAAGTGGACCAGCGCCGGCGCCTGCTGAACATGCCCAACGACCCCTTGCTGGCCGCCGCGCAGCCGGCGGGCACCACGCCGGCTGTGGGCCAGTGGTACTTGCGCGCCCCTTCAGGCGATGTGATTTCTTCCATCAATGCCCTGGGTGCCTGGGCAGTGACCACTGGGCTGCCTTCGGTGACGGTGGCGGTGTTGGATACCGGCATACGGTCTGACCACCCCGACCTGAAGAGCAAGCTCTATCAAGGTTACGACTTCATTGGCTTGGACCGAGGCGGTCTGGCCGACACCGCGCAGGACGGCGATGGACGCGATGCCGACCCCACCGACCCGGGTGACGGGGCCAACGCGGGCGACTGCGGAGCGGGCGAACCGGCCAGCAGCAGCAGTTGGCACGGAACGCAAGTGGCCGGTCTGATCGGCGCGGCCACCAACAACGGCATCGGCATGGCCGGCGTGGGTTGGCAGGCGATGGTGCTGCCCATTCGGGTGTTGGGCCGCTGTGGCGGCTATGACTCCGACATCGTGGCGGCCATGCGTTGGGCCGGCGGCGTCACGGACAATGTGGGTGCGAATTCGGTGGTCACCGTGCGCAACCCCAACCCGGCGCGCGTGATCAACATGAGCCTGGGGTCGCAGGGCAGTTGCACCAATGTTTACCGGGATGCCATTGCCGAACTGCGCAATGCCGGCGTCGTGACGGTGGCTGCTGCCGGCAACGACACCGGCCTGGCGGTGTCGGTTCCGGCCAACTGCCCCGGCGCGGTGGCGGTGGCCGGCGTGCGCCATGTGGGCAGCAAGGTCGGTTATTCCAATATCGGGCCCGAAGTGGCGCTGGCGGCACCGGCCGGCAACTGCGTGAACCTGGACGGCAGTTGCCTGTACCCACTGCTGACCACCGTGAACAACGGCGACAAGGCGGCCACCACCAACGGCTACACCGACGGGCGCAACTTCACAGTGGGCACGAGCTTCGCCGCGCCCCTGGTGGCGGGAACAGTGGGGCTGATGCTGTCGGTTGACCCGGCCCTCACACCGGCGAAGGTGCGTGAGATCCTGCAGTCCACAGCACGCCCTTTCCCCGCGAGTCGGCCGCTGGCCACTGGCGAGGACCCGGTTGCCGCGTGCAGGGCACCTGACGCCACCGATCAGCTGGAGTGTTTCTGCACCACCACGACCTGCGGCGCTGGCCTTCTGGATGCGGCCGCAGCCGTTACCCTGACGGATGCCCAGCGCTCCACCACCATGAGCACGGCACAGCGCGACATCATTCGCCTGCATCAGGCCTTCTACGGCACCTCACCGAGCCACCTGCGGCTCAATGAGTTGGTGGACCAGGTGATGGTCAGCAGCGCTTCTGCAGTGGCGGCCACGATGGCCAATGACTTCCGCATGATGGCG
>CAMCTE010000174.1 GCA_945878385.1 Azohydromonas lata NBRC 102462
CGTGTGCCATGGGCTTGGCCTTCACCAGGGCCTTGTTCATATAGGCATCGAAGGTCAGTTGCTGCACGTCCTTGTCACGGCAGATGCTGACGAACCGTTCCCGGCGCTTGTCATTGCGGTACCAGAAGTGCTGCATCATGCCCAAGACCCAGAAGACCTTGCCGTGGTCCTTCATGAACCGGCGGCGTGCCAACGCAAGATCGGCCGCACGGCCGGACGCCAGGAAAGCGTGGGCCGCGTCCGCCGCCAAACGGCCGCCGTACATCGCGTAATAGATGCCCTCGCCCGATGCAGGCGCCACGACGCCTGCGGCATCTCCGGCCAGCACCACATGGCGTCCGTCGTCCCATCGAGGCAGGGGCTTGAGCGGGATCGGCGCCCCTTCGCGGCGCAGGGTTTCAGTGCCCGCCAAACCGGCAGACTGCCGCAGGTCGGCCACTGCGCCACGCAGTGAAAACCCCTTGTCCGCACTGCCGGTGCCCACACTCATCGTGGCGCCGTGTGGGAACACCCAACCGTAGAAGTCGGGGGACAGTTGCCCACGGTAGTAAACGTCGCAACGCGAAGGGTCGTAATCCGGGTGCCCGGCCTGCGGGGCACGGATGATCTCGTGGTAAGCGAAGACGTACTTGGTCTTTTCCGCTCCTTCCACGGCTTGGCGCGCGACTTCGGACTTCGCGCCATCGGCGCCAATGACGCAATGGGCACGAACGGTGCGGTCCACCGAATGTCCATCGCCAGCCCGTTGGCGCTCCTCGAAGTGCACCACGGCAGGTCCATTGGCCGGGCTCTCCACCCTCGTGAAGCGGCCGATTCGGCGGTGTGCGCCGGCCTGCGCCGCGCGCTCACGCAGCCATTCATCGAACACATCGCGGTCCACCAATCCCACGAAGCCACCCTCGATTGGAATATCCACCTTGGCATCCTGCGGCGAAATCATGCGGGCGCACTGGGCACGCGCCACCAACAGGTGCTCGGGGATGTCGAAGTCTCGGATCAGCCGAGGCGGAATGGCGCCTCCACAGGGCTTGATTCGGCCCATGCGGTCAAGCAGCAGCACGCTGCGGCCTTTGCGCGCGAGGTCATGCGCAGCCGTGGCACCGGCCGGGCCTCCACCCACGATCACGACATCATAGAGATCAGCATGCATGGCGCCCTCCTAGCTGGCCAATGGTGGTGGCGTCGCAGCAAGGCGCGCCGGTCTTGTGTGTGGGTTCGCGGTGCCGTGGGTGCTGCGCCCGCCATCCAGGGCCTCCGACATATCAGCTGAAGGCTGCCCCGCCGCAGCAGGCGCAATCTGGGCGACTTGCCACGCCAACACGGCGGCCCCAACGAACAACAGCGACTCCAATGCAAAGACTCCCGCATAAGCCATGCCGGGGTCTGCGATCAACCAGCGCGCCACATCACTGGCCGCGGCGCCGGCCAAGCCACCGAGCCCGAAGGCCATGGCCTGCGCAGCGCCCCACAGTCCGACCCGAGTGCCTTCGCGGCGGGCACGGCCCTGCCCGGCCAGCCGCATCATGGACGCGATGGCCGCAATGGAGAACATGCCATTGGCCAAGCCCATCAGTGCCACGGTCCAACGAAGCGGCCAGGGTGGCCCCACCAGGCCAGCGGCCACGAGCAAGGCCAAGGCCAGTGCAGACAGCAAACAACCGCCAACCGACCAGAAGGCCAGGCTGCGCATCCAGCCCCGCCCCCAGCCGGTGCAACCCGCCACCAGCAGCATGCCTGCGAGAACACCCCCATGCTGCACGCCTGAAAGCGCCGTGGATTCCCCAGGAGTCCAACCAAAAACCAGCCCTGCAAAGGGCTCCAGGATCAAATCCTGCGAGCTGTAGGCCAACATGGACAAGAATACGAAGAAGGTGAACCGACGAGCCGCGGGCTCAGCCCATACATCGGCCAAGGCCGCCTTGAAGCTCACCACCGTTTGATTCGATTGAACGGATGCTGCATCTGAGTCGCCCGGCTCAACAAGGGCAGCCGACCGGGGCGGGCCCGAGGGCTCGACGCCCCAAACCGCCAAGGCAGCGACCACGAGCGCCACCAAGGAGACGGTGCCGCTGACCATCAGCAACCGCTCTGGCGAATAGGGATCCAGCAGCTTTCCCGTCACACCAGCGGTCAAGGCGAATCCAAAGATCATCATCAGCCACACCAGAGTGGCAGCAGGCCCTCGTCGTTCCGGCGCCACCCGTTTGGCCAACAGTGTCAACAGCGAAGTCCCACTGGCACTGACGCCCAGGCCAATCATGATGAATGCCACCACCGCCAGAAGGACACCTGCCAGCGTGCTGGTTTCCAACCAGGTGGTGGCCAGCGCCGCCAAAAGCCCCCCCAGACTCAGCAGTGTCATGCCCCCGAGGATCCAGGGCGTGCGGCGCCCCCCAGTGTCCGACCCATGCCCCATCCGGGGGCGTGTGATCTGCACGGCGTAATGAAGCGCCACCAACAAACCTGGGAGCAAGGCCGGGAGGGCCAACTCCACCACCATCACCCGGTTGAGCGTAGAAGTGGTGAGCACCACCACCGCACCCAAGGTCGTCTGCACAAGACCCAACCTCAGGACACCACCCCAACCGAGAAATTCCGCTTCGCGCTGTGGGCTCACAAGCCTGCCCCCTCAAACCCGCTGGCCCGCAAGGCGAAGGCGCTGGCCAGCATGCCCAAGACATACAGCAGCACTCCAAAGCCGCTGTACCAAACCGCGCGCTCTGAAGGCCGCTCGAGGAAACGCTTCATCAGCAGCAACTGCGCCACCAGCATCACCGCCACCAAACCCGCATGCACAGGTTGCGCCCAGGACAGCAAGGCCACCACCACCACGGCCTGCGGCAGTGCCATTGCCCAACAGGCAACGCGCGCTGCGCGATGCACGCCAAGGCGCACCGGCAAAGACCCCACGCCCATCTGGCGATCACCCTCGACGGACTTGAAATCGTTGAGCGTCATGATGCCGTGGGCGCCGATGCTGTACAAAGCCGCCAGCAAGAGAGACCGCCCATCGGGCATGGCCCCTCCGGCCATGACGGCTGCGCCGGTTACCCAGGCCAAGCCTTCGTAGCAGATGCCGCACGCGGCGTTGCCCCACCACCCATTGAGCTTCAGGCGCAAGGGCGGCGCGCTGTAGGCCCACGCCAGGGCCAAACCCACCACCGCTGCACCGAAACCCCAAGGCCCCAGCGCAGACGCCACCGCCAAAGAGAGCACTGTCCAGATCAGGGCAATGTAGAGGCCCCAGCGCCCGGGCATGCGGCCGGATGGAATGGGGCGCTGCGGTTCATTGATCGCATCCACGTGCCGATCGAACCAGTCGTTGACCGCCTGGCTGGTGGCGCACACCAGCGGCCCCGCCAACAAGACACCCAGCAAGATCAGCCACCAGCGGTCGCCCAAGGCGACGCCGGACGCCACGACACCGCAGGCGAAGGCCCACATGGGCGGGAACCAGGTGATGGGCTTGAGCAGCTCGGCGACCGCGGACAGCTGAGGGCGGGACATGGGCACCCACCTTACGCGGGGTGCCGAGAGATGTCAATTCCGATTGACGATAGCGATCGTCAATTTATTCTGACGAATCGGTTCGCTTCGCGCGCCCAACGAGGCTCAGTTCTCGGATTCCTGCTCGCCCACCAAGCCAAAACGCCGCAATTTCACATAGAGCGACTGCCGAGACAGCCCCAGCATTTCCGCAGCCGATGCGCGATTCCCGCGGGTGAGCTCCAGCGCAGCCTCAATGCAGCACTGCTCTATGAGGTCGGTGGTCTCGCCCACGATTTCCTTCAGCGGCACCCGCCCGACGAGTTCAGCCATCTGTTCAACCGAACGCGGCAAGGCCGGCACACCTGTTGTTTCTGCAGTGATGCGGCGCCCCACATCGCGGATGGCAAAACCCAAGGCCGGAGGCTCAGTGCCCGCAACAGAGGCCGCTGAGATCTCCACCTGCGCCGAGAGCCCCAGCCGGCCACGCAAAGTGGTGGAGAACAGCCGGATGCTTCCGCTTTGGCGAAGATGCGACAGCAACACGCTCTGGTCCACCACCGTGCGGCCGAGCCATCGCTCCAGGGGCTGGTTGTGCACTTGCTCGACCGACGCCTCCTGGGCCAGTTCGAGGAAGGCATGATTGGCCGATAGCACCTTGCCGCCCATGTCGGTGACGACAAACGCGTCGGGGATGGCCTCCACGACCTGTGCAAGGCGGGCACGCGATTCATCCCCAACCGGCACGGGCAACATTGCACCATTGACGGGTCGCACCTGCAGCAGGTAGGAAGACCCGCCTTCATGCCGGATCAGCGTGGCGCGCATCTCGATCTCGATACCGGTGCCTGACAGCATCAGGGCGATGGCATCTCCTCGGCCCGTGGTGCGAACACCGCCCAGGTAGTCGGCAAGCGTCAGCGCCTGGGATGCCTGCACCAGATCGGGCATCAGACGCCCTTCGAGGCTGTCGTTGACACCCAAGCCGCAGAGCACTCGCGCGGCGGCATTGGCCTCGGTCACCTTCTGGTTGGCCGTGCCCACCACGAACACACCCTCGGCCACCGAGTCAAACAGCAGACGGTAACGGGTTTCCAGATGGCGCAGGCGCAGGTAATCCCGCTCCAGGGACAGTTGCGCGCCCACAAGGCGCTGTTGGAGCGATGCCAATTGCCGCATGTCGCGCCCGAAGGCGACCACCTGCCCCATTTCACCCAACTGCACCGCCGAGTAGAGCATCGGCACATCGCCGCCCTGCGCAGCCGGGAAGTTGATGTGCCGCCAGCGTCGGGTTCGATGTTGTGAAGCATCCTCCATCAGCGCCGTGACCTTGCTCCGGCTCTCGGCCGTCACGATGTCGACCCAGGCCTTGCCCTGCCACCGTTGATGGCCGATCAAGCTGAGCTCGGGGTTGCCCACGGCCACACTCGTGATCAAGCCCTGGCGGTCAATCACCAGAGCGATGTCGGCGGCTGCCGCCAACAACGCAGCCGTGGCATCGGCATCAAGGCCTGCCAGCGCGTTGAGGGGCACTTCCTGCTGGTTCAACAGAAGATCTCCGTATGCCGGTACGAGCAAGGGGTTGACTCGGTCGTTCATCTTGAGCGTCAGTTCTGTTGCAATGCCGATACTGCCTGGAATGCAAAAGGGGGGCGCTCAGTTCGCTACAGACGTCCTACGGACGGGCACGGCCCGTCCGGCTACATCTACTGCTTGCTTCGCGTCGAGCGCCACTGCGTCCGCTCCCACCCGCGTGGCCAATTCCGGCACCGACAGTGCCAGAGGGCCGCCCACCATCACAAGGATACCCCTGTTGCTCGAGAGCTTTCGGATATCCGCAATCAAGTTACCCGTCGAAACCAACTGGTTCGGCGCCGAAACCGACAGCGCCAGAACATCGAACCATTCCTTGCGAACCGCACGAAGCGTTTCCGCACGATTGAGTTCGTGGGTGCTGACCACATCCCAACCATCCCGACGAAAGAAATCTGCCACCATGGCCGCACCCAGCGTGTGGTGGGAACCCGGCGCCGGGGCGATCAAAACCCGACGGCTGCTGGGTTCAGCGCCTTCGCGAATGAAGTCGGGGCTCAGGTCGTACATCACCTGCTGTATCCGCAACAGGGCCAGCGTGACCAAAACGAAATCGCAGCTGTCGGCCTCCCACATGGCGCCAATCTCGCGCGCTGCGGGGGTGATGAGGTCCAGGTACAAGGATTCCAAAGACACGCCTTCCGCATGAAGGCGCATCACAAATTCGCGGGTACGTTCGGCTTCGCCAT
>CAMCTE010000175.1 GCA_945878385.1 Azohydromonas lata NBRC 102462
TGTCAAGTTGGTCGCGACGATCCAGCAGGCGATGTTGGTGCGCTCAAGCGCCCAACTTCCCCACTGAAATCACCGGCCCCGTAGGCGAGCCGGTGGGCGAGCCGCCGCTGGGCTCCAGGCTGACGGCAAACGCAGCGGTGTTGTCCAGCAACTGCGCCCGCACCAACGTAGCGCCGCGAGCCTGGTCCACCAAGCCCAGGGAACGCGGCGCGCCCTGCGCGGGCAAGGCCCAGAGTTCGAGCGAACGGTCGGCCTTGACCTGCACCGAATCCACCGGGCGCAGAACCAGGCCGCGGCCATCAGCACTCACGCTTGCAACGAAGCGCGCCTGTGCGGCCAAAGGCTCGCCTTCGGCGCCCGAGGGCGCCAACACCACCACCACGGGCGGCTGGGTAGGGCGGGGCACAGCCAACAACACGGCCAGCGCCAGCGCGGCCACGCTGGCAAAGCCGGTGAGGGTCTGCCACCAAGAAAAGGTCTTCCACTTGGGCTGCGCGGGTGCGGCACCCGCGGCCACGCCCATGCGCTGCTGAACACCGGCCCACACGCGGGGGCTGGGCTCCACGGGTGGCACCACGGCCGTCATCGGAACCAGACGGTCTTCCCAGGCCATCACCTGCGCACGCAGCCCGGGGTGCGACCCCAGCAAGGATTCAAAGCGTCGACGCGCTGCACCCCTCAAGGTGCCGGCCACATACTCCGCCGCCAGGGCTTCAGCCCGGTCTGGTTTGGCGTAATCCACGGTACTACTCCCTCTTCCCTTCGGCGCGGGCCGCACGCTCCAGGCAGCCCTTGAGCGTGACCAGGCCACGCCGCACCCAACTTTTCACCGTACCCAGCGGCTGGCTCATGTGCTCAGCCACTTCGGAATGTGTGAGTCCGTCGTAGAACGCCAGCGCCAGGCTTTGTCGTTGGGCGGCGCTGAGCGCTTGCATGCAGGTGTGGAGTTCGCGCGCATCGCTGGCGCGCTCCAGCAGGGCCAGAGGCCCGGCGTTCGGGTCGGCCTGCCGTTCCAAGAGGCTGTCTTCTTCTGATTCGGGGTCGGCCTCGCCGCTGATGGTCTGCGGTTGGGCCTGTGCGCGGCGAAGGCTGTCGATGGCGCGGTTGCGCGCAATGCTGGTCAGCCAGGTCATGGGCTGGCTTTGCGCGGCGTTGAAGCTGCCCGCGGCGCGCCAAACATTCACATACACCTCTTGCAGCACATCTTCGGCCAAGGTGCGGTCGCCCTGCACCCGCAGGACCACGCCCAGCAGCGGCGCAGAAGTCAAACGATACAACTCGGCAAAGGCAGCGCGGTCGCCCAGGCCGCAGCGAGCCAGCAGGTCGCTGAGCAGGCGGCTGCGCTGCGTCCAGGCCGCCATGGCGGTGGTGGTGTTCATAAGCTCAGCAAGGTCCCCGTGCGTGCGCCTCCCTACAATTCGGGGATGCAACACTCTGATTCGACTCGCTCCCGAGAGTTCGTACTGACGCTCTCTTGTCGCGATACCAAGGGTATTGTGCATGGGGTCTCTGGCCTTCTGTACCAAGCCGGTTGCAACATCCTTCACTCACAACAGTTCGGCGATGTCCTCGGAGAGGACGCCACCGGCCTGTTCTTCATGAGGGTGCACTTTGAAGCGCCGGCCGACTTGGCCGATGTGGGCACGCTCAACAAGCTGTTCGGTCATGTACGCGGCCAATTCCAGATGGATGCAGCGTTTCATTCTGTGAGTGAGCGCTCACGCTTGATTTTGCTCGTCAGCAAGCACGGTCATTGCCTCAACGATCTGCTGTTTCGCTGGAAAAGCGGGCAGTTGGGGGTGGATATTCCGGCGATCGTCTCCAACCACCCCGACTTTTCCGACCTGGCCGCCAGCTACGGAATTCCCTTCCATCACCTGCCCCTGGCCGCCGGCAGCAGCGCCGCGGCCAAGCGCGAGCAAGAGCGGCAGATTGAGGCACTCATCGAGCGCGAAAAGATCGACCTGGTGGTGTTGGCGCGGTACATGCAAATTCTTTCGCCGGAGTTCTGCCAGGCCCTGCGCGGGCGCGCCATCAACATCCACCACAGCTTCCTGCCCAGCTTCAAGGGCGCCAAGCCTTACTACCAGGCGCATGCGCGCGGGGTGAAGCTCATTGGCGCCACCGCGCACTATGTAACGGCCGACCTGGACGAAGGCCCCATCATCGAACAGGATGTGGAGCGGGTGGACCATTCGCTGTCGGCCGAAGACCTCACCGCCGTTGGCCGCGATGTGGAATGCGTGGTGCTGGCCCGCGCCGTGCGCTGGCATGTGCAACGCCGCGTGCTGATGAACGGACACAAGACCGTGGTGTTCCGCTGAAGCCCCTGATTCCCCCATTCGACTACCCAGGCCCCCGATGACCCAGAACAAGCCCCGCACCGCCGCCCTGATGGCCACGCCCCAGGACATCGAGGCGCAGTTCTACGAGGCGCTGCAGCGTGCAGACATCGACGCGCTCATGGGCGTGTGGAGCGACGACGAAGACATCGTCTGCGTGCACCCCGGAGGCCCGCGCATCGTGGGCGCCGCGGCCATCCGCGCCACCTTCGATTCCATCTTCGCCAACGGACCCATCACCGTGCACCCGGAAAAGCTTCGCACCGTGAACACCGGCCACTGCGCGGTGCACAACCTGCTGGAGCGGGTGGACATTTCCACTGACGAGGGGCAAAGCACGGCCTGGGTGATTGCCACCAATGTGTATGTGAAGACCGACCAGGGTTGGCGCTTGGTGGCCCACCATGCCAGCCCCGGCTCGCCGCGCGAGCTGCAGGAAGTGACCGAAGCGCCTTCGGTGCTGCATTGATCGGCCTGGGGAGGCACCGATTGGGCCTTTTCGGGGCCCGGCGTGTACCGGGTGCGTGGGCTGCGCCGCGCGGTCTTCAATACCCATGAACCAATACCGAGCACCGGCCTGGCTGCCTGGCGGTCATGCCCAAACCATCTGGCCTGCGCTGTTTGGGCGCACGCGCACCCCGGGTGCAGCCGAGCCCGCCTACCGGCGCGAACGGTGGACCGCGCCCGACGGGGACTTCGTCGATGTGGACTTTCTCGAAGCGGCCGCGGATGGGGGTTCCACGCAGCCCCTGCTGGTGCTGTTCCACGGTTTGGAAGGCTCTTCGCGCGGCAGCTATGCCTTGGCCTTTGCCGATGTGGCCCGGCGGCGTGGCTGGCACTATGCAGTGCCCCACTTTCGTGGCTGTTCGGGTGAACTGAACCTGGCGCCACGGGCCTACCACTCTGGGGACTACGAGGAAATCGGCTGGGTGCTGCAGCGCCTGCGGGCGCGCGCGGCGGGGCCCGTGATGGCGGTGGGCATCTCGCTGGGCGGCAATGCGCTGATGCGCTGGGCCGAAGAGGCCGGCGAAAGCGCCGCGGGTGTGGCTGCAGCCGTGGCCAGCGTGTGTTCGCCACTGGACCTCATGGCCTCAGGCGAGGCCATCGGCCGCGGGCTCAACCGCCAGGTGTACGCCCGCATGTTCCTGCGCACCATGAAGCCGCGCGCGCTGGCCAAATGGGCACAGCACCCCGGCTTGTTCGACAGAGACCGACTGCTGGCCGCGCGCGACCTGCGCGACTTCGATGAGGTGTTCACCGGCCCGCTGCACGGCTTCAAGGGTACCGACGACTACTGGACCCGCGCCTCGGCCAAACCGCACCTGCACCGCATCCGCATCCCGGCGCTGGCGGTGAATGCGCGCAACGACCCCTTCATCCCCGCGTGGTCCCTGCCCGAACGCGCGGCCGCGGGTTCTTTCGTGGAACTCTGGCAGCCCGCGCATGGGGGGCATGTGGGTTTTCCCGCCGGGGCGCCACCCGCGCATGTGCTGGCCATGCCCGAAGCGGTGGCAGAGTGGTTGGCGCGGGCATGAAACGGCAGGCCATCGCCCCCATACTGCAAACCCATGGATGACATCGTCAAGGCCGCGCTGCGCAAGTGGCCCAACGTACCCGCCTGCTACGACTGGCTGGCGCTGGATGCGCGCGGGCAATGGTTCATGCGCGACGAACGCACGCAGGCCGCGGGGCCCTTCCCACAGGTCAAGGGCAGCCGCGTAGAGCACGACAAGCTGCGCGAATTCATCCACCGCAACTACGACTGTGACGAACGCGGCGCGTGGTTCTTCCAAAACGGGCCGCAGCGGGTGTATGTGACGCTGGAGGCCACGCCTTGGATTTGGCGCGTGATGGACACGCCGGGGCGTCCGGTGTTCAGCCACACCGGGCGTTCGGCTTGTGTGCACAAGGCCTGGATGGACGAGCAAGGGCGCCTGTACCTCACCACCGACATCGGCCCCGGGCTGGTGCACAGCCTGGATGTGGGCGCGGCGGCGCAAGCCCTGGAAGACGGGGACTGGGGTGTGAAAGAGCCGCAGGATGTGGCGCAAGCGGAGATCGCCACGCGTTGGGCATTCGTGCCCCGACCGGCGCCACCCAATAAAACGGCCGCTTGAAGCGGCCGTTGTTGTGGAGCGCAGGGCAGCGCGTGCGTGAGCTTGTGGGCCCTTACTGCTTGCCAGGCGCCTCGGGTGCCTTGGGCTCGGCCAACTTGCCGCCCGACTGGTTGGCCATGTACACCACGGCGCGGCCGATTTCGAAATCGCTGTAATCGCCGCCGCCCTGTGCACCCATGGCACCCTTGCCCTTGAGGGCCGATTGCCAGAGGGTGTCGTAGCCGGTCTTCAGGCGGGCGGCCCATGCACCACCATCGCCCAACTTCGGCGCGCCCGCAGCGCCCGAGGTGTGACACGCCGCGCACTGCGCCGCATACACCTGCTCGCCCGTCTTCAAGGTAGCCGGGTTGCTGGCGTCGCGCACTTCAACGGTTCCCACAGGCGCAATGCGTGCAGCCACGGCTTTCGCGTCCAGCACAGCCGTGCCGGCCCCTTCCTTGGGTTGGGTGGACACGTAGTTCACCAACAGGATGATGGCAATGATGGGCACCACAAACGAAGCCAGCACCGCAGCGGCCAGCTGCTTGGGCGTCTTGATCGGGCCTTCGTGCGGCAGGTCGTGGCCGTCGGCAGCATGATCGTGGTGGTCGTGGTGGCTCATCGCGGTCCTCTACTTCAGGTGACTACAGGGTATGAATGGGTTCACGCAGGCCCGCAGCGCGCTGGGGCTTTGCACAACCCTTGATTATAGGAGCCGCATGGCTTGCGCAAGCCTTGCACGGGGCTTGGTGAACGCTGCCGATGGGCCGGCTGTTAGAATCGAGGACTTTTCCCGCAGCGGCTGTAGCTCAGTGGATAGAGTATTGGCCTCCGAAGCCAAGGGTCGTGGGTTCGATCCCCGCCAGCCGCGCCAGCTCTCGCTTTCCCAGCGAGTGACTCCCGATTACCCTGTGCCTTGGTTTTGACTTGTGATCATCCAGGGGTGTTGCGGCGTGGAACTGCCCTACGCCTTCACCACGGTGGATCAATTGGTGGAAGATTTCATTGCGATCGGCGGCGTGACGGCAACAGGGCCACTCACTCACGGCGCACCGGCATTTTTCTTCCCAACAGCACAACACCCATCACGGCGGCTGCGAACAGCACCGTGACCGCGTCCAGGTGCTCGCCCAGGATGGGAACCGAAAACAAGATGCCCAAAAAGGGTTGCAGCAGTTGAACCTGGCTCACGCGTACCGCACCGCCCAGCGCCAGGCCGCGGTACCAAGCAAAGAAGCCCAGCCACATCGAGAAGACCGTCACATAGGCGAAGCCCATCCAGGCCGAGGTGCTCGCTGATTGTTGCGGCCACAGCAGCACGGTGGCCGGA
>CAMCTE010000176.1 GCA_945878385.1 Azohydromonas lata NBRC 102462
GACATCGTCAACGGCCACAAACCCCTTGAACTCCTTGGTCAGGTGGCGGGTCTCGAGGATGAAGTCGTCCATCGTGGGCTGGCGTGCACTCGCGCTCGTTGAGGTTGGGCGGAGTGTATGGACGCTCGGAATACCCGACTGTTTCGGGAATCCCTTACAGGGTGGCCCGCTGTGTTCGAAGCTCGTCAAGACGGCGTTAACGACCTCGTTAACGATCGCGCTGGCGACCGCGCTGGCGACCGCGTGAGCCCTGGCGAATGTCAGCGGCCAGTGGCGAAAAGAAAAACGCCACCGGCCTTGCGGGCGGTGGCGAATATTCTTGTTCTGGTGGCGCATCAGGGACTCGAACCCCGGACCTGCGGATTATGATTCCGTCGCTCTAACCAACTGAGCTAATGCGCCAAAACCACGCATTATAACGGTTCGGCGCCACCATCATTCATGTTCAGTTTCTTCCGCAAGAAGCCGCCTGCTTCCCCCCCAACGGTGCCCACGGCATTGCCCGCCGTTGCGCCCGCACCTGCACCCGCTCCCGCGCCCGCGCCCGCGCCCGCGCCCGCGCCCGCCCTTGCGCCGGACACCACGCCCACCCCGCGAGCGGGCTGGCTGCAGCGCCTGGCCCAAGGCCTGCGCAAGACCGGCTCCTCCATCGCGACCGTATTCACCGGCACGCAGATCGACGATGCGCTTTACGAGGAACTCGAAGCCGCGCTGCTGATGGCCGACGCCGGCGTGAAGGCCACCACCTACCTGCTGGACGACCTCAAGCGCCGCGTCAAGGAAACCAAAGCCACCGCCCCGGCCCAGGTCAAGGCCCTCTTGGCCGAATCGCTGACGGAGTTGCTGCGGCCCTTGCAACGCCCTTTGACCATCGGCGAACACCAGCCCACCGTCTTCATGGTGGTGGGCGTCAACGGCGCAGGCAAGACCACTTCGATCGGCAAGCTCACTCGGCACCTGGCCGATGGCGGTCAAACCGTGCTGCTGGCCGCAGGCGACACCTTCCGTGCGGCCGCGCGCGAACAACTTGCTGCCTGGGCCCAACGCAATGATGCGGCCGCCCGGGAAGCCGATGCGCGCGTCGACATCGTGAGCCAGGAGGGTGCCGACCCCGGCGCCGTGTGCTTCGACGCCGTCACCGCCGGCCGGGCACGAGGCAAGGATGTGGTGATCGTGGACACGGCTGGCCGCCTGCCCACGCAACTCCACCTGATGGAAGAGCTCAAAAAGATCAAACGCGTGACCGCCAAGGCGATGGACAGCGCGCCACACGAGGTGCTGCTGGTGGTGGACGGCAATACGGGGCAGAACGCGTTGGCCCAAGTGAAGGCCTTCGATGAGGCGCTGGGCCTCACAGGCCTCATGGTGACCAAGTTGGACGGCACCGCCAAGGGCGGCGTGCTGGCGGCCATCGCCCTGTGGGGCCGAGAGCGCAAAGGCGCCGAGGGGCTGGCCCAGCCGGTACCGGTCTATTTCATTGGCGTGGGCGAAAAACTCGAAGACCTGCAGACCTTCGATGCACGGGAATTCTCCGAGGCGCTGTTGGGTTGAGGCCCCTGGCCTCAGCCCATGCCCGGCGGCAACATCCCCTTCATGCCCTTCATCCCGCCGAGCTTCTTCATCATCTTCATCAGCCCGCCGCCCTGCATCTTTTTCATCATCTGCTGCATCTGCTCAAACTGCCCGAGCATGCGGTTGACTTCCTGAATCTGCACGCCTGCACCGGCGGCAATGCGCCGCTTGCGGCTGGCCTTGGTCTTGCCATCGAGCAACAGCGCCGGGTGCGAGCGCTCGCGGGCCGTCATCGAGCGGATGATGCCTTCCATGCGGCGGATGTCGCGCTCGGCCTTGTCCATGTCGGCCTGACCGGCCTTGGCCGCCATCTGCGCGGGCAGCTTGTCCATCAAGCCTGAAAGCCCCCCCATTTTCTTCATCTGGGAGATCTGCATCAGGAAGTCGTCGAGGTTGAAGCCCCCGCCGCCCTTGACCTTTTCGGCCAGCTTCTGCGCGCTGGCCATGTCCACGCCCTTGGTGACCTCTTCCACTAGGGCCACGATGTCGCCCATGCCCAGCACGCGGCCGGCATGCCGCTCGGCATCGAACACCTCCAGGCCGTCGATCTTCTCGGATACGCCGGCGAACTTGATGGGCGCTCCGGTTACCTGACGCACGCTGAGAGCGGCGCCACCGCGCGAGTCGCCATCGAGCTTGGTCAGCACGATGCCCGACAGCGGCAGGGCTTCCTTGAAGGCTCGCGCCGTATTCACCGCATCCTGGCCTTGCATCGCGTCCACCACGAACAGCGTTTCGATCGGGTTGAGCGCCGCGTGCAGGTCGCGGATTTCGGCCATCAGGGCCTCATCAATGGCCAGGCGGCCGGCTGTGTCCACCAGCAGCACGTCGAAGTAGTGCCGCTTGGCGTGGTCCAGGGCGGCCAGGGCGATGTCGCGTGGCTTCTGGCTCGGGTCCGACGCGAACCACTCCGCGCCCGCCTGGCCGGTCACGGTTCGCAATTGTTCGATGGCTGCGGGCCGGTACACGTCGGCCGACACGGTGAGCACCTTCTTCTTGCGTTTTTCAATGAGGTGCTTGGCCAGCTTGGCGGTGGTGGTCGTCTTGCCCGCACCCTGCAGGCCGGCCATCAGAATCACCGCCGGCGGCTGCGCAGCCAAATTGATGTCGGCCACCCCTTCGCCCATGGTGGCGGCGAGTTCCTTGTGCACGATGCCCACCAGGGCCTGCCCCGGATTGAGTGAGCCTGCCACTTCCTGGCCCAGGGCCTTGTCCTTCACCCGGGAGATGAAATCGCGCACCACCGGCAGGGCGACATCGGCCTCCAACAGCGCCATGCGAACCTCGCGCAGCATGTCCTGCACATTGGATTCGGTGATGCGCGCCTGCCCGCGCATGGTCTTGACGAGTTGCGACAGGCGGTCGGTGAGGGTGGAGGCCATGGGGGTGCGGCGCACGGGGTGGGCGCGCCGGGTCAGTACACTTTGTGGAAATGAGTGTATCGGTTAGCCCCGAGGCGCTGCTGGCCCTGCTGGCATGCGCCGCCTACGGATTGGCCACCCTGCGTGGCCGTGAGCATGCGCGCGTGCCCTCGGCAGCGCTGGTGGCCGGTTGGTGCCTGCATGGCGCTGCATTGGGGCTGGATGTGTCGGGCTGGGGCACAGAGGCCGGCGCTCGGTTCGGCTTTGCGCCTGCGCTTTCCGGCGCCGTGTGGTTGGTACTGGCGGTGCACGCGGTGGAAAGCCGCTTCGTGCCCCTGCCAGGTGTGCGGCGTGCCCTTGCGGCCATGGGCGTGGTCGTCTCGGGGCTCCTCATTTTCTTTCCCGGTGATGTGGCGCTGAAGGTGTCTTCGCCGCTGATGCCCCTGCACCTGATGCTGGGGATCGCTTCCTATGGCCTGTTTGGTGCGGCTGTGATCCACGGTGTCATGCTGGATTCCGCTGAGCGCGCGATGCGCGGCCGGCCGGGTGCGGCGCCTACTTTGTTCGGATTGCCCTTGATGCGACTGGAGCGCCTGACGTTCCGGTTTGTGGAAGCCGGCTTTGCGGTGCTCAGCCTGGCCCTGCTCTTGGGCTTGATGGCCAGCGTGATCGGCCATGCGGCGTGGCGCTGGGACCACAAGACGGTGTTCTCACTGCTGGGGTGGGCCACTTTTGCGGCCCTGATTGCCGGACGCCACCTCAAGGGGTGGCGGGGCCGCAGGGCCACCCGCTGGCTGTATGCCGGCGCCGGTTTGCTGGCACTGGCCTACATCGGCTCGCGCTTCGTGGCTGAGGTGCTGCTCAACAGGACGATTTCCCCATGATGAAGTGGCTGCTTTTGGCGGTGGTGGTGGTGGCGGTGCTGTGGTGGCTGGGCCGCGGGCGTCGCGGCACAGGTGCGGCGTCCCCGTCATCGGATGCCGCCGGGCCTGCCCAAAAGCCTGCGGCCAAAACCGCGGCGCCCGAACCGATGGTGGACTGCGCGCACTGCGGCATGCTGCTCCCACAGGCCGACGCCCTGAGCGGGCCTGTGGCCGACGAGCACTATTGCAGCGAGCCTCACCGCCGTGCAGGCCCCCGCAAGACCTGAGCAGGCCTTGCCCGCAGGCCCGTGGAGCGAAGGTTGGTGGGCTCACGCGCGGCGTGTGGCTTCCCCGAACTTCGGGCCCCGGCCGCCCGGGCTTGCCGGGCAGGTGTGCCTGGTGGTGCTGCATTCGATCAGCCTGCCGCCGGGTTGCTATGGCGGGCCCGAGGTTGAGCAACTCTTCACCAATACGCTAGATTGGGATGCGCACCCCTACTTCGATGGCATCCGCGGCTTGAAGGTTTCGGCGCACTTCTTCATTCGCCGCTCAGGCGAAGTGTTGCAATTTGTCTCGACGCTGGACCGGGCCTGGCACGCCGGCGCTTCCACTTGGCAGGGGCGCGATCAGTGCAACGACCACTCCGTGGGGGTCGAGCTCGAGGGCCTGGAGGGCTCGCCATTCGAGTCTGCGCAGTACCGCGCCCTGAACGCGCTGGTGCGCAGCCTGGGCTGCCTGCATCCACTGACCGACATCGCCGGGCATGAACACATCGCCCCGGGACGCAAGGGCGATCCAGGCCCTGGATTCGACTGGGCTGAATTGAAAAATCTCATGGGTGAGCTGTCACTTCGCGGCCCGACCGCTCCAGGCGACGGCACTTTTTCCGCCCCTTGAATCGCCGCGGGCTTCCATCGGGAGATACACTAGGGATAGTGTCTTGAGCAACCGGGGCCCACTAGATATAGTGGGGTACGCGCGATAAGCGTGAAATACTGCCGCTGCTCCCGTTTGGCAGCCACGTCACCCCTGCGGCCCCCTGCAAACCACAAGAAGAGAACCCTCCATGGAAGTCACGACCCTCGGCCCGAACCCGACCAACCTGATGTCACCCGCGTCCGTGGGCGCGCCTGCCGTGGCAGCCACTGCACCGGCGGCCAATGCCTATCAGGGGTACCAGATCATTCGTCGCAACGGTGCCGTCGTGTCTTTCGAGCCCAGCAAGATTGCGGTGGCCCTGATGAAGGCTTTCCTGGCTGTGCACGGCACCCAGGGTGCCGCCTCGGCCAGTGTGCGCGAAACGGTGGAGGGCCTCACCGAGGCTGTGGTGCGCGCCCTGGTGCGCTCGCGCCCGGGTGGCGGCACCTTCCACATTGAAGATGTGCAGGACCAGGTGGAACTGGGGCTGATGCGCAGCGGTCACCACGAGGTGGCGCGCGCCTATGTGCTGTACCGCGAGCGCCGTGCGCAGGAGCGGGCCAAGCAGGGCCAGGCGCCCGTGGCCTTGGCGGCCTCAGGCCTGATGGTGACGGAGGCCGGCCAGCGGGTTCCGCTGGACGAGGCCAAGCTGCAGGCCCTGGTGGAGTCGGCCTGCGCCGACCTGGGTGCCGATGTGAAGGCCGAGCCCATCCTCGCCGAAACCCGTCGCAATCTGTACGACGGCGTGCCCATCGATGAGGTCTACAAGGCCGCCATCTTGGCCGCGCGTACCCTCATCGAGAAGGAGCCCGGCTACACCCGCGCCACCGCCAGCTTGCTGCTGCACACCATCCGCAAGGAAATCGTGGGCCGTGAACTCACCCAGGCTGAGATGGTCGAGGCCTATGCCGAGTACTTCCCCAAGTTCATCAAGAAGGGCGTGGACGCCGAGCTGCTCGACCCCCGTCTGGCCCAGTACGACCTGGCCAAGCTGGCTGCCGCCTTGAAGAGCGAGCGCGACCTGGCGTTTGACTACCTCGGCCTGC
>CAMCTE010000177.1 GCA_945878385.1 Azohydromonas lata NBRC 102462
AAGCCGGCGCGCGCGGCCGGCCCATCCACCGCTTCCACACGCACACCGCCGCGAATGCGCAGTTCCTTGCGCTGCGCCTCGGTGGTGTCGGTCACGGTCAGGCCAAACGGCAATTTCGATGCAGCGCTTTCCTTGGGCTCTGCACCTGCTGCACGCCGTGGACGCTCGGGCTCGAATTCGCCCACCATCACCGCGATATCGCGCGTATTGCCCCGGCGCAGCACCTGCAGCGTGGTGCGCGTACCGGGCTTGGTGGCACCGACCAAGCGCGGCAAGTCGCCCGACTTCTCTACCGTCTTGCCATCCACCTTCAGAATGATGTCACCCGCTTCCACGCCGGCTTTCTCAGCGGGACTGCCCGACTCCACACCCTGCACCAGCGCGCCGGTGGGCTTGCCCAGCCCCAGGGACTCGGCCACCTCCTTGCTCACCTGCCCGATGCTCACGCCGATGCGGCCGCGGATCACACGGCCACTGGCGCGCAACTGATCGGCCACGCGCATGGCTTCGTCGATGGGAATGGCAAAGGAGATGCCCATGAAGCCGCCTGAGCGGCTGTAGATCTGGGAGTTGATGCCCACCACCTCGCCGCGCAGGTTCAGCAGAGGGCCCCCCGAGTTGCCCGGGTTGATGGCCACATCGGTTTGAATGAAAGGAAGGAAGTCACCCGTGTCGCGCTGCTTGGCACTAACGATGCCTGCAGTGACGCTGTTGTCCAGGCCGAAGGGCGACCCGATGGCCATCACCCACTCGCCCACCTTGAGGCGGTTGGTGTCACCAATCTTCACCGCAGGCAAACCCGTGGCTTCAATCTTCACCACCGCCACATCGGTGCGCGAATCGGCGCCGACGATGCGGGCTTTGAATTCACGCTTGTCGGGCAGCGTCACCAACACTTCATCGGCACCATCCACCACATGCGCGTTGGTCATGATGAAGCCGTCGCTCGTGAGCACGAAACCCGAGCCCACGCCGCGCTGCTGAGGCTGATCGTCTTCCCCGCGCGGGTTGGGGCGGCGCCCCGGGTTGGGCGTGCCGGGCATGGGGATGCCAAAGCGGCGGAAGAACTCTTCCATCTGCGGGTCCATCTCACCACGACCGCTGCGGCTGGGCCGCTCGGTGGTGCGAATGTTGACCCCGCTGGGGCCCACGCGCTCCACCAGTTCGGTGAAGTCGGGCAGGCTGCTCGACTGGGCTGCCGCAGGCGCGGCTGCGCCCAGGAAAACGGACGCGGCCGCCACGCTCAAGCCCAGTGCACCCAAGGCACCCTTCACACGGCGCCAGGCGGTGGAAGCATGCGCAGCCACCGGGGCTGCATGCAGGATCGATTCGGTGGTGTCGTTCAGGCGTTGCTCAGGCATGGAAGGTGTCTCGCTCAAGTCTCGCGGTCAGGGCTGCGCCCTCAGGGCCAGCGCCATCTGCTGCAGTGTGCCCATCGGCACATCGCCCGACAGGGTAAGCCAGGCCCCTACCCGTTGCACGGCCAGGGTGTTCAGGCGCTCGGAAGTCTCTGTGCGCGCCACATGCTCACCCGCGCGAAACGGTTCGGTGATGACGGAGATGGTGGCCGACCCGTTGGAATACAAGACCTGAACCGACTGCAGCGGTTGATGGGCAGGCCCGCGCGGCAGGCGCAGGATTTCCCGAAAGCCCAGCAGGGGCATGCCCGCGGCCCAGCCCGGCTCCGCACCGGTGGGGCGGTCCAATGGCGCGGCACCGAAAGTGGTCGCCCCAACCGAGGCTCGGCGCAGGTCTTCCCAGGGCTGGCTGACGACTGAAACCACCGATTCGATGGGGCCCGACTCCACTCGGGTGGTCAAGTAGGCACCTCCCACCACCAACACACCGGCCAGCGCTGCGGCGGTGCCTGCCCACAGACGCCGGCGCACTCGCACCGGGCGCACCGCAGGGATGGACGCCACCGCGGTTGGAGCCCACACCACCGGTTCTTGCGCCACGCCTTGTTGCACGCGCACCAGCAATTGTTGGTCTCGCTCGGCAGCGGTGGCCAGGTCGGACGAGCGCATCACATCACCGATCAGGTGGTATTCCCGCCATGCCTGACGAACTTCGCTTTGAGGTGCCTCATCAGCCAGCCACTGCTGCCACTGCGCAGCATCGGCCTGCCCGTCCATGATGGCCGACACCCTGGCCCGGCGCTGTTCATCGCCTGGATCGCTTTGTCGCTGGTCCATCTCAGCCTCCAATGTCTACCAACGCTGCCCGCCGCGCCGGTCCAGGACCGGGCGCAGCCGCTGCGCAATGGCCTCGCGGGCACGGAAAATGCGCGATCGCACCGTGCCCACGGGGCAGTTCATCACCTGGGCGATCTCTTCGTAGCTCAGGCCTTCGATCTCGCGCAGCACGATGGCCTGGCGCAGTTCTTGGGACAGGGCTTCGATCGCCGCGTTCACCTCGCGGGCCACTTCCTTGCTGGCAAGAACGGCATCCGGGGTCTCGTCATCCCTTGGTTCCACGCGCGGGGCAGAAGTTTCATCTTCTTCTTCACGGTGTTCGGCCAAGGCCGATTCCGTGATCACCGGGTCCCGGCCCAGCACCATGAGCTGCTTCTTGGCCGTATTCACCGCGATGCGGTACAGCCAGGTGTAAAAAGCGCTTTCCCCCCGGAACTGGGGCAACGCCCGGTAGGCCCGAATGAAGGCCTCCTGCGCGATGTCCTGCACCAGGTCGACATCCCGCACGAAGCGGGCGATGAGCCGCTCCACGCGGCGCTGGTACTTCAGCACCAAAAGGTCGAATGCGCGCGCATCGCCTCGCTGCACACGCCGCACCAGTTCAAGGTCGGCGTCGGGTGGGCGTTCGGGCCCGGGCGGTGGCGCGCTCACGACCAGGCCAGCAGCGCGCGCAGCCGCCTGCCCTCGCGGCCCAGGGCGTCTGCGCGCAACCAGATCCAGGCCACGCGGCCATGGCCGTGGCCAGCCGCGGAGCGGGCTTTCAAAAGCCACCAGGGTCCGATGCTCAGCGCATGATGCAGATGGCCGCAACCCTGCGCTGACCCCGCAGAGGTGGGCTGTGAATGCGATGCGAGCGCGGCGCTCGACTCCTGCGACACGGCGTTGGAATGCGCCCACCAATGCCAATGCTCTCCGTCAAAACGCAAGACCCACGCTTCGCCCGGGGCCCGCAAGCTGCGCCCCCGCCAGAGGGTGAAGGCCGCCGCCAGACCGAAGGCCACCAGCACCGTCTTCAAGACCGAAGGATGGCCCAGGTTGTCCAGCGCCTCGGCCCATGCCCACGCCCAGGGCAACAACGCCATCAGGGTAGCCAGTGGAATGCACCAACCCAACCACTGGCCGATGGAATTGGCCGGCAGGTGGAGTTCCAGCGATTCAGGCCGCCGCACGGGTGGGATGGCCGGCCGAAGGCTGCAGACCGAAACAGGGGATGCGGTTCAGGCGCGCCGGAACACCAGCGTGCCGTTGGTGCCGCCGAAGCCGAAGTTGTTCTTCACCGCCACATCGATCTTCATCTCGCGCGCCGTGCCGGCGCAATAGTCCAGGTCGCATTCGGGGTCCTGGTTGAAGATGTTGATGGTGGGGGGCGACACCTGATGGTGCAGCGCCAACACGGTGAACACCGATTCCACGCCCCCCGCACCACCGAGGAGGTGGCCGGTCATGGACTTGGTGGAATTCACGACCACGCGCTTGGCATGGTCACCCAAGGCCAACTTGATGGCATTGGATTCGTTCAAATCGCCCAGCGGCGTGGAGGTGCCGTGGGCGTTCACATACTGCACCTCGTCGGCATTGACGCCGGCGTTGCGCAGCGCGGCCTTCATGGCGCGCTTGGGGCCGTCCACATTGGGGGCGGTCATGTGGAACGCGTCACCGCCCATGCCGAAGCCTGAGAGTTCGGCGTAGATCTTCGCGCCGCGTGCCTTGGCATGCTCGTATTCCTCGAGCACCATTACACCGCCGCCTTCGCCCAGCACGAAGCCATCGCGGTCCTTGTCCCAGGGGCGGGAAGCGGTGGCCGGGTCGTCGTTGCGGGTGGACAGCGCGCGTGCGGCCGCAAAGCCGCCGATGCCCAAGGGCGAGACGGTGCTTTCGGCGCCGCCTGCAACCATCACGTCGGCATCACCGTACTCGATCATGCGCGCAGCCTGACCAATGCAGTGCAAGCCCGTGGTGCAGGCTGTGACAACGGCCAAGTTGGGGCCGGTGAAGCCATGGTGGATGGAGACATGACCCGAGATCATGTTGATGATGGAGGCCGGCACGAAGAACGGCGAGATGCGGCGGGGACCGCGCTCCAGGTAGTCCTTCTGCGTGTCTTCGATCATCGGCAGGCCGCCGATGCCCGAGCCCACCATCACGCCGATGCGCTCGGCTTGCTCTTCGGAAAGTTGGTCTTTCGTGGGCAAACCCGCATCCTGCACCGCCTGAATGGACGCCGCCAATCCGTAGTGGATGAAGGTGTCCATGTGACGGGCTTCCTTCGCCGGGATGTACTGGGCGATGTCGAAGCCCTTGACCTCACCGGCGAAGCGGCAGGCCATGGCGGAAGCGTCAAAACGCGTGATGTTGGCGATGCCCGAACGGCCGGCCACCAAATTGGCCCACCCTTCGGCCACCGTGTTGCCCACCGGGCTGATGTGGCCCAGTCCGGTGACAACGACTCTGCGGCGGCTCATTCGGCGTTCAGGCCTTCTGGTGCTTGACCGCGTAGTCGATGGCCAGTTGCACCGTGGTGATCTTCTCGGCCTCTTCGTCGGGAATCTCGATGCCGAACTCGTCTTCGAGCGCCATCACCAGTTCCACGGTGTCCAGGGAATCGGCACCCAGATCGGCCACGAAGGCCTTCTCGTTGGTGACGTCCGCTTCGGGAACGCCCAGTTGTTCGGCAATGATCTTCTTGACGCGTGCTTCGATGTCGCTCATGTGTCCCCCAGAATTGGGATAGTTCAAAAGTTCGGCCCGGATTCTACGATGCCCCCTGGAGCATCGACCGGTCGGGCCTTGCCGGGGGTTTTCAGTTCATGAACATGCCGCCGTTGACATGCAGTTCGGTACCGGTGATGTAGCCCGCCTGCGGTGAGGCCAGAAAGGCCACGGCAGCGGCGACATCCTGGGGGGCACCCAGCCGCCCCAATGGCACACCGGCCAACAGGGCCTTCTTCTGGTCTTCGGTCAGGGCGTCGGTCATGTCGGTGGCGATGAAGCCTGGCGCCACGCAGTTCACCGTGATGCCGCGGCTGCCCAGTTCACGGGCCAGGGCGCGGGTCATGCCGGCCACGCCGGCCTTGGCCGCGGCGTAGTTGGCCTGGCCCGGGTTGCCGGCCGCGCCCACCACCGAGGTGATGTTGACGATGCGGCCATAGCGCTGCTTCATCATCGTGCGCATCACCGCCCGGCTGGCGCGAAAGACCGCCTTGAGGTTGGTGTCGATCACCGCATCCCAGTCTTCGTCCTTCAGGCGCATGGCCAGCATGTCGCGGGTGATGCCGGCGTTGTTGACCAGGATGTGCAGGGCGCCGTGGGCCTTGACGATGCCGTCTGTGGCGGCTTCGAGTGCAGCGCCGTCGGTCACATTCAGGCAGATGCCTTGCCCACCCTGGGCCTGCAGGGCCTGGGTGATGGAGGCCGCACCGGCTTCGGTGGTGGCCGTACCCACGACCTTCACACCACGCGAGGCGAGTTCCAACGCGATGGCGCGGCCAATGCCGCGGGTGGCGCCGGTGACCAGGGCGACCTGGCCTTCCCAGGTGGGG
>CAMCTE010000178.1 GCA_945878385.1 Azohydromonas lata NBRC 102462
CGCTGATGCGGCAGGCCAAGGACCTGCTGGTGGCTTATATGCCCTACAAGGTGCACCGGCACGATCAGGTGGCGGTGCTGTTGCAGCCCTGGCTGCGCCACTACTGGGTGCACCCGTTCATGCGGGACACCTGGCAGTATCTGGACACCGCCCGATGATGAAGCCCTGGCCATACCCCTCATTGCCCCGGCCGCAGATCACGGCGTATACGGAATGGCTTGCGCAGCGGCGCGGCTTGCGCTTTTCGAGCTACGAGGAGCTCTGGCGTTGGTCGGTAGAGGACCTGGAAGGGTTCTGGCTGTCGATCTGGGACTACTTCGAGGTGCAGTCCGACACGCCGGTGCGGGCGGTCTTGGCTGAACGCTCCATGCCCGGCGCGGTCTGGTTCCCAGGTGTGCGGATCAACTTCGCGCGTCATGTGTTGCGGCACGCGGTGGGCAGTGATGGGGCAGGCCAACCGGCCATCGTGTTCTGCGATGAGGCGCTGTTGGCGCGGGGTGTGGTCGAAGAGTTGAGTTGGGGTGATCTCAAGCGGCAGGTGGCTGCTGCCGCACTGGAGTTGCGCGCGCAGGGCGTGCAGGCCGGTGACCGTGTGTGCGCGGTGATGCCGCATGTGCCGCAAACGGTGGTGCTGTTCCTGGCCGTGGCTAGCCTGGGTGCGGTGTGGAGCCTGTGCTCGCCCGACATGGGGCCGGTGGCCATCCTGGACCGCTTCCGGCAGATTGAACCCAAGGTGCTGGTGATGGCTCAGGGCTACACCTGGGGCGGCGTGCGGCATGACCGGCGCGCCCTGGTGCAGGAAGTTCGCGCGGGTTTGCCTTCGGTGCGGAACCTGTGGGTGTGGGGTGGTGATGAGGAAGTGCCTGCCGATGCGGGCTTTGCAGATGCCTGTGCCTTGGAAACGCTGCTGAGCCGTGCGGAGCATGCGGATGCGCGGCCCGCGCTGGACGCCTTCGAGCCGCTGGCGCTGCCCTTCGATCATCCCCTTTGGATCGTGTATTCCAGCGGCACCACCGGCCTGCCCAAGCCCATCGTGCATGGGCATGGCGGCATCCTGTTGGAGATGCTCAAGGGCGGCGCGTTGCACAACAACCTGGGCCCTTCGGTGCACACCGGCGACCGCTTCCATTGGTTCTCCAGCACCGGGTGGATCATGTGGAATGCGGGCATCGGTGGCTTGTTGGGCGGCACCACCATCTGCATCTTTGACGGCAGCCCCAGCGGTTCACCGAAGGAACCCGACTGGAGCGTGCTGTGGCGCTTTGCGGCTTTGGTAGGCGTCACCTTCTTCGGCGCGGGCGCTGCGTATTACGCGGGTTGCCTGAAGGCCGATGTGCGGCCGATGGAGGTGGCAGACCTTTCCAAGCTGCGCTATATCGGCTCCACAGGTTCGCCCCTGAGCGACGAATGCTACGACTGGATTTGGGCGCAACTGCCGCGCATCGACGAGCAGCCGATCTGGATCAACCCGATCAGCGGCGGCACTGATTTCGCGGGTGCGTTTGTGGCCGGCAACATCACGCTGCCGGTGGTGCGCGGGCAGATGCAGGTGCGCTGCCTGGGCGCGGCGGTACAGGCTTGGAACGAAGACGGCGAGCCCCTGATGGACGAGGTGGGTGAGCTGGTGTGCACGCAGCCCATGCCGTCGATGCCGCTGAAGTTCTGGAACGACCTGGGTGACCGGCGCTACCGAGAGGCTTACTTCGAGGCCTACCCCGCTACGGCCGAACGGCCGGCCGTGTGGCGTCATGGAGACTGGATCCGGTTGATTCCACAGCGTGATGAACAAGGTGTGCTGCAGTCGGTGGGCTCCATCATCTATGGCCGCAGCGACGCCACCATCAACCGCCACGGCGTGCGCATGGGAACAGCCGAGTTGTACCGGGCAGTAGAAGTGATGCCCGAGGTCATGGACAGCCTGGTGGTGGACCTGGAGTACCTGGGGCGTGAAAGCTGGATGCCGCTGTTCGTGGTGTTGCGCGAGGGCCTGGTGCTGGACGCCGCCTTGGAGCAGCGCATGCGGCAGGCGATCCGCCAGGCGCTGTCGGCGCGGCATGTGCCCAACGAGATCTTTCAGGTGCAAGCCATTCCGCGCACGCTATCAGGCAAGAAGATGGAGCTGCCGGTGAAGAAACTGCTGATGGGTGCGGAGCCGGAAGCGGTGATGAAGCGCGATGCGATGGCCAATGCGCAGAGCATCGACTGGTTCATTGATTTGGCGGTCCAGCGATTGGCGTCAACCACGCCCCCGCCTGCTGCGTTGTAAGCTCGGACACGCGGCCGTCGGCTGCACTTTGTTGAGATTCGATTGATGACCCGCATGAATACCCGTTTGGCCCTGATCCCCCTGCTGTTGAGTGCACTCGTATTGAGCGCCTGTGCCACCTCCAGCCCTGATGTGGTGCGCCGCGACGATGCGCAGCGCCAGTCGGTCGTGTATGACGCTGTGGTCTTGTCCATTCGCGATGTGAAGATTGACGGTTCTCAAAGCGGTGTGGGCGGCGTGGCCGGCGCGGTGGTGGGTGGCGTGGCAGCTTCCACGGTGGGCAAGGGCCGCGGCAGCGATGTGGCCGCTGTGCTGGGCGCCATCGCTGGCGCTGCAGTGGGCAACGCCATGGAGCGTGGCAACACCAGCGAGGCCGCTGAGGAACTGCTGCTGCAGTTCAACAATGGTGAACGCCGCACCGTGGTGCAGGGCAAGGGGCAAGACCAGCTGCGCCCGGGCGACTCGGTGGTGGTGATCCAAACCGGCCAACGGTTCCGCGTGGTGCGCGCGCCTGCGCGTGCGCCAGCCTCGGCACCAGCTCCGGCACCCATGCCAGCAGGCAAGTAAGCCCCCGTCAACGGGCTGTTGCGGGTGCCGTGCGCCTGGGTAGTCGGCGCGTTTCACCGACAGCCAGCACGAAGAACTCGTTTTCCTTGATGCCGTGCTGTTGCCGCGCGGCGGCCAAGTCCTGCGGCGGCTGGTCGTGCGCTTCATCGGCCAGCAGGAAGGTGCCCCAGTGCACACCCAGGCTGGCGCGCGCCGCTACATCTCGGTGGATGAACACGGCCTCCTCCGGGTTCACATGCTGCTGCCGCATGAACCACCGCGGTTCGTACGCGCCAATGGGGATGGCGGCAAAGTCAAACCCCTGCTCGCCCTGGCGCTTGCGGAAGTATTCGCGGGTGCGTTTGAAGTCGCCGCTGTAGCCGGTGTCGCCGGCGTAGTAGAAGTGGAAGTCGGGGGCGAAGATGGCGTAGCCGCCCCACAGCGACTGCATGCGGCCATCGCGCACCGAACGCGCGGACCAGTGCTTGACGTGTGTGAGCACCACCTCCACCGGGCCCGAAGCGCCGGGCAGCATGTGAGACTGCCACCAGTCGAGTTCCACCACGCGCGTGATGCCCACGCCGTTGAACCAGCGCTTGAGACCCAGCGGCACCACAAACTGCGGCGGCCCTCCGGGTTGCGCATTCAGGGCCAGCACGCTCTTTTCGTCCAGGTGGTCGTAGTGGTTGTGTGAGATGACCACCAAATCGATGTGCGGCAGCCGGGCCAGCGGCACGCCCGGAGGCTGGGTGCGCGCAGGACCAACGCCGATATCCACCGGCATCGGCCGCTCGGAGAACATGGGGTCGGTGAGCAGGTTGATGCCACCGAATTGAACCAGCACGGTGGAGTGCCCGATCCAGGTGGCGGCGGGCTCCATGGCCACACCGGCTTGCCCATTGCGACCGATGAATTCCAGGTCGGGTTGGACCATCGGGGTGGGGGCCTTGGCCGCAGGCGGGCCGCCGGTGCGCCACTGTTGCCACTTCCAGCGCAGGAATTCGCTGAAGCGTTCGTGCTCAAAGTGTTCGAGGTTGCGAAAGCCGTCGGCCCGGTGGTGGGGCTTGCTGGCATCGAAGTGCACATTGACTGGGGTGGCGCAGGCCCACAGGCCTGCAACCACCACCAACAAGGCCGCGAGAGCCGCCCTCACCACACGGACACGGGGTCTTCAGCGACCATGCCGTCGCCGGGCTTGCAGCCGAAGGTTTGTGCGAAGGCGGGCATGTTGCTCAAGGGGCCGCGCACGCGGAAGGGGCCGGGCGAATGCTGGCCGGTGCGAATCTGCTGCTCCAGGGCTTCGGGTCTTTGCTTGCCGCGCCAGATCAAGGCGTTGGTGGTGAAGAACTGGCGCGCGGCGGTGTTGGCGTCGGCCGCCGGTGCGTTCTGCCGTTTGATGGCCAACTGCAGGGCGTCGAATGCGATGTTGATGCCGCCCAGGTCGGAGATGTTTTCGCCCAGCATCTGCCGGCCGTTGATGCGCAGGCCGGGCAGCGCTTCGTAGCGGCTGTAGAAGTCGGCTACGCGGTCGGCGCGCGCTTTGTAGGCGGAGGCGTCTTCCGGGGCCCACCAGTCCTTGAGGTTGCCCACGGCGTCGTACTGGCGGCCGCGGTCGTCGAAGTGGTGGATGATCTCGTGGCCGATCACCATGCCGATGCCGCCGTAGTTGGCCGCATCGGGCGCCTTCGCGTCGAAGAAGGGCGGCTGCAGGATGCCTGCGGGGAACACGATGCGGTTCTGGCCGGCGGCAAACGCATTGACGATGTGGGGCGAGGTGTCCCAACGGTTGCGGTCGGTGGGCTTGGGCAGATCGGCCAGGCGCTGCGCATGGCCCCAGGCCTGCACCTTCATGAAGTTGCCGGCGGGGTCTTTCGGATCAAGGGTCAGGCCGCTGTATTCAGGCCACTTCTCGGGCCCCCCGATCTGCGCGCTGAGACTGGCCAGTTTTTCCTGCGCCCGCACCTTGGTGGCCGCGCTCATCCAGGGCAGGCCGTCGATGCGGGTGCGCATGGCGGCGCGCACATCTTCGATCATCGCGTTGGCGCGGGCCTGGGCCTGGGGAGAAAACGATTCGCGCACGAAGAGTTCGCCCAGGGTTTGGGCCAGGGGCTCCCAGCCGGTGCGCCCGCCGATGAGGTTGACGAGTTGTTCACCGCGTGGGTTGGGTTTGGTGATGCCGCGTTGCACCCGCTCGCGCCAATCAAAAGAGGCGGCCTGGAAGGATTCGTCGAGCCAGGGCGACAGCGCGTCGAGCAGGCGCACGCGCAGGTAGGTCTGCCAGGTGGCCAGGGGAGCTTCCTGCACCAGCTTGGCCACCGCCTGCGCATGGCGCGGTTGGGGCAGCATGAAGGCTTGGTCTGACTTGAGCTGCTCGGCACCAGCGCCTGAGGCGCGGGCCCACGCCGCCCAATCCATCCCAGGGGCTTCGGCCTGCAGCGCCTGCAGGGTACGGCGGTGGTTGGTGGCTTGCGGGTTGCGCCGCTCCACGGCGGTGAGCATGGATTCGGCCAGTTGCCTCTCAAAGGCCATCAAGGATTCGATGGCTGCATCGTCGTGTGAGGCGCCGGCCAGTTGCAGCAGTTGCCGTGCATGCGCACGGTAGGCATCCTGCAGGCGCTTGGAGGTGGCGTCCGTCTTGAGGTAGTCGTCGCGGTCGGGCAGGCCAATGCCGCTGCCGCCCACGCTGAGGATGTGGCGGCGCACATCCTGGTTGTCGGCCATCACGAACATGCCCACCGGCCCCCCGAGCCGGTTGCGGGTGAATTCGGCCAGCAGCGCCGGCAGTTCACTGCGATCCTTGAGGGCGTCGATGCGCTGCAGCAGGG
>CAMCTE010000179.1 GCA_945878385.1 Azohydromonas lata NBRC 102462
GCGCATGGGTGGTTTGTGCAGACCAGCCAGGAGGCCGAGCCCGCATGGAAGGCCGCAGGGCTGGAGCCCGACGCGGCCGTGGCGGCCACGGCACAGGCCGAGGGCTTGGCCGTGCGTCAGGGGTATTTCCCGCAGGCCCTGGCTGAAGATGAGCGGTTCGATGCCATCACCTTCCACGATGTCTTCGAGCACTTGCCCGAGCCACATGAAATGCTGAAGGCTGTACGGCGACACCTGCGTCCCGCTGGATTGCTGGTGCTGAATCTACCCAGTTCAGAGGGCGTGTTTTTCAGGGTGGCACGGCAACTGGCCCGCTGGGGGCTGCGTGGACCATGGCACCGGATGTGGCAGGTGGGGATGCCATCGCCGCATCTGCACTACTTCGACGCCGACAACCTGGAACTGTTGCTGCGCCGGCACAGCTTCGAGGTGGTGGAGCGCTCTCGCCTGCCGTCCATCGTGCGGGAAGGCCTGATGGCGCGGTTGCGCTTCGACCCCAAGAGCGCGTGGATGGCGCCGCTGTTGGGGCCGCCCCTGTGGTTGTTCGTTCCCCTGCTTCAGCGGCTGTCTCCGGACATCCGCGTGTTGATCGCACGCTGCCAAGCCGATGCCAGCGACCGCCCGTAGGCGCGGCATGGCGCCTCGACCGCCCAGTGCAAGACACCGGCCAGCGCGGTGGTGAGCAAGACACTGGACCACACCAGTGGCCATCCCTCAAGCCCGGGCCACCAGCGCTGTACCCACACGGGGGCGGCGTTGTGGAAGAGATAGAGCCCGTAGCTGAGGCGCCCAGCCCATAAGGCCACAGCCTGCATGAAAGACCCGGCTGAGGCGGGCAAGCCATGGGTGCGCCCGCTGGTGCTGACAGTGGGTTTGAGTACCAGGAGCATGAGCGCGAAGGCAGCCGCCACCCAGAGACCGAAATTGCCCGACAGCCACACCGGCGCCTGCACAGCCGATGCGGGAGTGGCCAGGTGTGTGCGATACGCAAAAAATGCAACGACCAGGAGAGCGAGTCCGACGAAGGCTGCGGCGCGGCGCACGAAAGGCGACAGTGGCCGGCCCCACGCATTGGACTGCACATGCCCGGCAGCGGCGGCCGCAGCACTGCCCAGGAGAAATTCCACCAGCAAGCCCGGCAGGTGAACGGTGAGCACGCTTCGCAAGGAATCAGGCGCTTCGCCGGGCTGCGCCAAGCCAACCAGACCCAACTTCATCAGGAGAGCCGCGGCCAGCAACCACCACAGCGCAGCACCGGTGCAGCGCGCCAGCGCGGCCAAGCCGGTGGCCAGAACGGGCAAGGCCAGGTAGAACTCGACTTCCGGGGGAAGACTCCAAAACGCCACGTTGTAGTGGGCAGCCAGCGCCAAGTCGCCCGTGGTGTGGAGCATCAACAGGTGCGGCCAAAGCGTTGACCACTGCCAGCCATCGGCTTTGAGAGCGGCATAGAGCAACAGCGCCACCGCATACAGGGGATAAAGGCGGAAGGCACGCCGCACCAGATGAGGGCCGACCGCCAAGCCGGGCTGGGCCAGGGTGCGGGTGAACACGAAGCCGCTGAGCACGAAGAACAAGTCCACACCGGTGGCAGCCATGCCCCACGCACCGGCGCCTGCAGGCTGCAGGAAAACGACATAGTGGCTGACGAGCACCAGGAGAGCGGCCAGGCCCCGCAGCGCTTCAATGCTGGGGTGTTCGGTGGCTGCGCTGCCCAAGGGCGCAGCGTGGGTCGACGGTTCCTGGGGTCCGCTCATTTGGTAATTGTCCGGGCATTCCTAGAATGCGGGGATGAACATGCACGGCCCCACGCCAGCAGACGACCGCACGCGCGTGGCCGTGGTGGTGCCCTGCTACCGCTGCAAAGCGCAGGTGATGCGTGTACTGTCGGGCATCGACAACACGGTGTGGCGCATTTATGTAGTGGACGACGCCTGCCCCGAGGGCACTGGTGATTGGGTGAGCCTGCAGACCCAGGACGCGCGGGTGCAGGTGCTGCGGCATGAACACAACCAGGGCGTGGGTGGCGCGATGGTGAGCGGCTACAAAGCGGCGCTTGCCGACGGGGCCGATATCGTGGTGAAACTCGACGGCGATGGCCAGATGGACCCGGCGCTGATTGGGCGCTTCATCGCTCCCATCTTGCAGGAGCGGGCGGACTACACGAAGGGCAATCGCTTCTTCACCTTGAATTCCTTGCAGGGCATGCCGCGCATGCGCTTGTTCGGCAACGCGGTGTTGAGCTTCATCGCAAAACTCTCCACCGGGTATTGGAGCCTGTTCGACGTGACCAACGGCTACACCGCCATCCATGCGCGGGTGCTGCCCTATCTGGAGCTGGATCGTGTCAGCAAGCGGTACTTCTTCGAGACCGATATGCTGTTTCGGTTGGGCACCCTGCGCGCCGCAGTGGTGGATGTACCCATGGATGCAGTGTATGCCGATGAGCGCAGTAACCTGAAGGTGGCCCGCGTTCTGCCCGAGTTCGCAGCCAAGCATGTGATCAACCTCTTCAAGCGCTTGGCTTACAACTACTTCCTGCGCGACCTGAGCGTGGCCTCTTTGGAATTGGTGGCCGGTTCTTTGCTATTGAGTTTCGGCGTGGTGTTTGGGCTGAGCACCTGGGCCCAGGCCCTGAGCTCTGGCGTACCCACACCGCTGGGAACCATCATGCTCTCGGCGCTGCCCACGTTGGTGGGCTTGCAGATGCTGCTGGCCTTCATCGGGCACGACGTGGCGCAACAGGCGCAGCGCGCCATCCATCCGCTGCTGCCACCGACCAAGGCACAGGCCAACCGGGTTGATGCGGCATGACGGGCATTGAAGCCCTGCTGCTGACGGCAACAGTCGCGGCCATCGCATCGGGCCAAGTGCTGTTCAAGCTGGCCTCCACCGCATGGCCGGCCGGATCGGGCATCGATGGTTTGCTGGGCTTGGGTTGGTTCTGGGTGGGGTTGATGGTGTACGCAGGCGCCACCCTGGCCTGGCTGGCCCTGCTGCGCACCGTACCGCTGTCAGTGGCGTACCCCTTCTTTGCACTGGCCTTTTTCATCGTGCCGCTGCTTTCTTGGTGGCTGCTGGGCGAACCGCTGCAGGCGCGGCAGTGGGTGGGCGCACTGCTCATTGGCGCGGGCGTGTGGGTGTCGGTGCGATGAGAATGCGTGCGGTGTTGCGGCTGAGTGCCTGTGGGGCATTGATGCTGCTGACACTGCAACTGCTGGCCCGCTGGGTGCCGCCGCTGCAGTCACCGGATGAGCTCTCGCACCTGATTCGCGCGGCCTCGATCGCCGAAGGGCAATGGTTGGCACAGACCGAGCCAGGCGTGAGCACCGGCGGATCGTTTGACATTGCGCTTTCCGTACTGGCGCGTGTGCATGTCCCTGTCATCAAGGAACGCGACCCTGCGGTGAAGGATGAAGACCTGGTGACCGCAAGGACCCAGGGTTGGACGGGGCGGCTGATCTATGGCGAGGCACCGGGTTCAGCGATCTACCTGCCGGTCATCTATGCACCGGCCGCCCTGGGCCTGGCCGCGGGCCGTGCGTGGGACTGGACGATCGCGGAAAGTTACCACCTGGCACGCTTGAGCTCGCAATTGTTTTGCGTGCTGGTCGTGGTCTTGGCTGTCTGGGTGTGGCCACCGCCCCTGCTGGCTTGGGCCTTGCTGCTATTGCCGATGAGCCTGTTCCAACTGGTGTCGCCCGTGGTGGACGGACCGGCGCATGCGCTGACGCTGTTGGCGATGTCTTTGCTGATGAGGCTGCGTCAGCAACCTGCGCCCGGGTTGGCCGCGGGAGCCGGCTTGTGTCTTTTGGTATTGGTGACGGCGCGCATGCACTTGCTGCCCCTGCTGTTGCTGCCGTTTTGGTGGGCCTGGCAGAGCCACGAAAGTGCAATGCGACCAGCCGCCAAGGGCCGCGCTGCTGCGCCGGCGTCGGCCACCCGGGCGGTGGCCTGGGCGGGTGCAGCCAGCCTCATGGGCACCCTGTTGTGGGCCGCATGGGCCAGCAGCACGGTGGTGGACACCCGTGTGCAGCGCACGATGGGCAATGGCGCGGTGGCACTGCACTACCTGCTGAACCCCGAAGATCTGTGGGATGTTTTTGCCAGGACCTTTGCCGACGAGCACCGTCCGAGCTTTCTGCTCGACAGCTTCATCGGCAATCTGGGCTGGCTGGACACGCGCCTTCCAGACCATGCCTATGGCGTCTTGTGGTGGGCACTGGCAGGGGTTGTCGTTCTGGGTCTTCCTTGGCGCGAACCATGGAGGGGCACCGTCATAGACCGCTTGGTGCTGCTTCTGTGCGCCTTGGGGGCGTCGAGCCTCGTGTTCCTATTGATGCTGATCACCTGGAGCCCGTTTCCAACCCACCTGATTGAAGGCGTGCAAGGGCGGTATTTCATCGCGCCGGCCATCGTGGCCGCCTACGCTTTAGGCTCCTGGAAGCGTGATGCAGGACCCCCTTCAGGCTTTGGCCCCTGGCAGGGCGTCCAGACCCTGGTGATCATGGGTTTCGCGCTGATGAGTGTGATGTTCCTGGCCGAGACGCTGTTGAACCGATACCCGGCCTGGGCCCGAGGAGGGTTGTTCGGATGAAGGTTTCCCGATGATGGACAACGGTCTTCAGGAAGAACGCGAGTTGGTGCCCTACAGCGCCGAGGGTGTGCCGCCGGCGCGCCGTGTGTTGGTGGTGGCCCCTCACCCGGACGATGAGGTGTTTGGTTGCGGCGGATGTGCACGGCTGCACGCCCTGGCCGGCACACCGGTGGAGGTGGTGGTGCTGACGGATGGGGGCGGTGCTGGTGACCCCGCTGAGCGGGCTACCGAGTCCCGCGCAGGTTGTGCCCTGTTGGGCCTGCAGTCACCTGCGTTCTGGGCTTATCCCGACCGCGGGCTGGCACGCCAGGAGGCCGTGTCTTCACTGGCCAACCAGTTGACCCAAGCCCTCAAGGCTGGCGGTCACGACTTGGTGTACGCGCCTTCGCCTTGGGAAGTTCACCCCGACCACCGCGCCGCAGCGCGCGCCGTGGCTGAAGCGGTGTGGCGTCTTGGGCAGGCCGGTGCCACCGTGCGATGGGCGGCCTATGAAGTGGGTGCGCCACTGTGGCCACACCGCCTGGTGAACATCGACGCGGTGTGGGCTGAAAAGCTGGCCGCCATGGGGTGCTTTCCTTCGCAACTGGCGTTTCAGCCCTACGACCAGCACATCGAGGCATTGAACCGATACCGCAGCTACACCGTCAGCGGGCAGTGCCGACATGCCGAGGCCTTGTGGCTGCCGCAGGATGAGGACCTGGTTCGGGTCATGCGCGATTGGGATGATGAACGGCTGCATCCTTCATCGCTGCGCGGGAATCGGCTGGCCTGAATTCGGGTACCCAGCGCCGCAGTTCCTCGCGCGCCTGATCTTCTGTCCAACGGGGATGATGAAGCAACTGCGCGCACCATGCTTGGAAGGCCCCGTCAGCGGCGGCCGGGTGCAGTCGGGCCAGACGCAAGGATGCGCAGGCGGTGGGCACGGTGGTTTCGCTGTCGGCCAACAGTTCCTCGAATAGTTTTTCGCCCGGTCGCAAGCCGGTGTGCACGATCGGGATTTCGTCAGGCGTGTGTCCGGACAGGCG
>CAMCTE010000180.1 GCA_945878385.1 Azohydromonas lata NBRC 102462
GGTCGTCCTTGGCCGACACGCGCATCACGGTGATGCCCAACGCCCAGGGGCCCTCAGCGCCCGAAGACGCCGCGGGCAACACCACCCGGAAGTTGTCGCAGATCAGCCCCACCATATCGCTGAAGGTCTTGCACAGGATGCGGATGTCCTGCGACACCGGCTCCATCAGGTTGAACAGGTTGATCTCGCCGCGGTCCAGGCCCAAGGGGCCCAGCAGTTGCGCGGCCATCGGGTTCATCACATTGATGTCGCCGTTCTCGCGCACACGCATCAGGCCCACTGGCGCCAGGTGCAGGAACTGTTGCAGGACGCGGTACTCCTGCGCCAGTTCTTCCACATTGGTGGGCAACTCCACCTCTGCGAGCAAGGCCTTCATCATGCGCCTCCGATGAATCGGTCCACCAAGATGTAGCTCACTGAGTGGGGCGGCGCGGCCAACAAGCGCATCCGCACCCGGGTGGGGCGCATGCGAAAGGTCAGCACATAGGGCATGGTGAGGTCCAGCGCTTGCCCTGCTTCTCGCGCTTCTTCGAAGCGGCCGGCCACGAGGTAGTTGTTCAGGCAGGGGGCCAGTTCGACGAACACATGCTGTCCGACGACTTCGTCCTTGGGGAAATTGGCCATCGTGGATTCGAGTCGGTTGTAGCGGCGCACCCGGTGGTCGGCGTCGAAGGCAATGACGCCAAAGCGCAGTTCATCCAGGGCTTTGTCGCTGCTGGCCTGCAGGTGATCCAGCAATTCGACCTGCTCGAAGTCGGCAGGGGAGGAAATCGTCGTGCTCATGATGTTGACTCGCAAAGCGGCAGGCTGACCGTGAAGGTACTGCCCTGACCCAAGGCGCTGCGCACACCGATTGTGCCGCCCATGCGCTCCACCAGTTCCTTGACGATCACCAAGCCCAAACCCGTGCCCGGTATGGGCCCGCTGGGGTCGGCGCGGAAGAAGCGGGTGAACAGCCGCGCCTGGTGCTCCGGGGACAAGCCGATGCCCTGGTCGCTCACCAAGATGTGCGCGCGGCGCGTTTCTTCTTCGATGGTGGCCTCCAGCATGACGGTTCCTCCCTGGGGTGAATACTTCAGGGCATTGGACAACAGATTGATCAAGACCTGTTCGAGTTTTTGGGGATGCGCCCACACGCGCAAGCCCGCATCGACCAGGCGCAGGTCGATGGTGCGGGGGCTGCCTGGCGGAACGGCCACCTGCAAGGCCTTGCGCAGGGCTTCATTGAGGTTGACGGCACTGAGTGTGAAGGCGTGACCGCCCATCACATCCATCTGTGAGAGGTCGAGCAGGTCGTTGAGCATGGCGCTCAGCCGCATGGATTGGCGCAGGATGGTTTCCAACAACGGCTTGGCCTGATCGGCCGAATAGTTGCGCATCAGCAGCAATTCGGTGAAGCCGCAGATGCTGCCCATGGGGGTGCGCAGTTCGTGCGCGGCCGTGGCCAGGAACTGAGAGCGTGCGGCCTGTTCCACTTCCTCCTGCGTCACGTCGCGCACCACGATCACGCGCTCCCTTGTGAGGCTGCCGAGCTCGAAGCTGGACACATCCAGTGCACAAGGCTGCCCTTCGCGTTGCACTTCCCAGCGGACGGATTGACAGCCCTGTGGCCAGGGCAGGGGCGCCGGTGGCAGGCCTTGCGCGCGCGCCACGGCCGCGCCGATGGTGGCCGCCACTGCGTTGCTGTCGAGCTTTTCAATGGCTTGTGGGGCCAGGTTCATCAGGCGCCACAGGGCCGGGGTGGCCACGGAGGCGCAGCCTTCTTCGTCGAGCAGGATCATCCCCACTGGGCCGCCGCGAAAGATGCGCTCGAGCTCCAGCGCCCGCAGCACATTGGCGCGCTCGGCCTGGCGCTTGAGCGTGACATCGGTTTGCAGGGCGAAATAGTGGGTGACAGGCTCCCCGGGGGCCTCGCGAACCGGGCTGAGTTCGACTTGATTCCAAAACGGTGTGCCGTCTTTGCGAAAGTTGCGGATGACCACCGTGATCGGCTCGCCTGCGGCGATGGCCTGCCGCATTTGGTCCACTTCGGCTTGGTGCCGCTCTGGGCCTTGCAAAAAATTGCAGTTGCGGCCCAGCACTTCAGCCGCGCCGTAGCCGGTCAGCCGCGTGAAGCCCTCGTTCACATGCACGATGGGGTTGCCCGGGCGGGAAGCGTCGGTGATGACCACGCCATTGACCGTGTGGGCCAGGGCCTGCAGCAAGATGCGGTCCAGCACCGGTGGTGTAGGGCTCAGGGTGGCGGTCATGGGCAGTGGGCGGCTTCGCGGCGAACCCGGGTTCTACCACCACCACTTCGTCCACGACAAATAGGCCGCTCACGCCGATGCAGCGGGCGTGCGGTATTCAACAATCAGCGGGGCAGGGCCCTGCGGCGCCGAATGGGTGGGCCTTCAGTCCGGCCGATGAACCCAGCGCCGAACGGCCTCTTGAACCCCGCTGATGAGCAACACCGCGCAGATGCCGGCGTTCAAGCCCATCAGCATGCCCAACCAAGCGCCGTCGACTTCGTGCCCGATGCCGAAGCCCCAGGCCGTGGCCGCAAAGAAAGCCAGGATGTGCAGTGCGGCCAACGACAGGCGCGCACCGCTGTTGGCGGCCTGCAAGGCTCAGCCCTGCTTGGCGCGGCGTTCCTGTTCGCGCCGGCGGTTGGAGGCTTGCACTTCCTTGAGGATCCACAGGGTGACCCACACGAGCCAGGCCAGGAACAAGATGGTGTAGAGCTTCATGGGGGTCTCCGTTAAGCCCAGCGGTGCTGGGCGGTCAAGGGTGCCGCGGTGCGGCGTTTTGGGCATTCCAGCCAAGCGCCATCGCGGCCGTGGCCAACAGCAACAGCACTTCGGCACTATAGATGAATCCGTATCCGATGGACGGGTTTGTCATGGACGATCCGAGCCAACCCTGTGCGGCCAAGGCACCCACGGCGTCGCGCCCCAGGGCCCCCAGTGCCACGGCCAAGCCGGCGGCCGTGGCCTGCACCGCACCCCAGGCGCCCAGGGCCAGCCCGGTTTGTTCGGCCGGGGCGTGCTGCATGGTGGCGGTGAGCGTGCCGTGGCCAAAGAGGCCGCCGGCCGCGCCGATGCCAAACACGCCCAGGGAGAACAGCCACACCGAATCCAGCGGGGCGGCCAGGATGACGGCGGCAAAGGCCGGCACGCCCATCCAGGCGCCGCGCACTGCCATCTGCATCGGGTCGGCACCCCGGCCCAGCACCACGGAGGCCGCGGTGAAGCCCAACAGGCCGCCCGCGGCCAAGGTGGCGGTGAGCCAGGTGGTTTGGCCCACGGTCATGCCCAACACGGCGCCGCCATAGGGTTCGAGCAGGACATCCTGCATGGTGAAGGCCATGGTGCCCAGGCCGATGACCCACAGGCGCCGGCGCGCGGCGGCGTCGCGCACGAAGTGCTGAAGGGCTTGCATGAAGCCGATGTCGGGCGCTGGGCGCTGCACACGGCTGCGGTCACGCACTTCCTGCTTCCACAATGAAACCGAATTGAGCACCAGGGTGGCCACGGCCGAGGCCTGGATGACTTGGACCAGGCGCGCCGGCGTGTATTCGGCCAACATCCAGCCGAACACCACCGCACTGACGATGGAGCCGGCCAGCAGCATCACGTACATCAGGCCCACCATCTTGGGCTGGTCTTTTTCGGGTACGAGGTCGGTGGCCAGGGCCAAGCCGGCGGTTTGGGTGGTGTGCAGCCCGATGCCCACCAGCAGGAAGGCCGCGGCCGCGGCGGCGGGGCCTGCCCATGCCGGCCACGCTGCGGCATTGCCGCCGCCCGAAAGCACCAACAGGGCCCAGGGCATGATGGCCAGGCCGCCGAACTGGATCATGGTGCCGCGCCAGATGAAGGGCACCCGGCGCCAGCCCAGGGCGGCGCGGTGGTGGTCGGAGCGAAAACCGACGAGCGCGCGAAACGGCGCGTACAGCACCGGCAGCGCCACCATCAGCGCCACGAGAGACGGCGCCACGCCCAGTTCGACGATCATCACGCGGTTGAGCGTGCCCATCATCAACACCAGGGCCATGCCCACCGACACCTGGAACAAGGACAGGCGCAGCAGGCGGGAAAGGGGGAGTTCGGCCGATGCGACATCGGCGAACGGCAGAAAGCGCGGGCCCAGGGTGACCCAGCCGCGAACGAGCGATTGCGAGAGGCGCTTCATGCCCAGGATGATTGGCAATCAAGGCCCCTGCAAGACCGGCCGCTTCGGGAGGGTGGGCCGGCCTTGCGGGGAGGGTGCAAGTCCCTTATTTCGCCTCTGGCGGAGCCAGTGCGACCTTGGTGGGTGCTTCCACGCTGGCGGTCGCCGCAGGCGCGCCATTGAGGAACTTCTTGACCCAGGTGGTGTTGCTCATGATGGCCAGGTGCACGCTGAACGAGCCCACGGCCACAGCGCCCAGGAACAAAGGAACGCCGACGGTGGGTTTGACCACCAGCCACATTTTTCCGTAGATCATGGTGTGCTTCTCCCTTTACTTGAGCCAGGGGGAGTACATGTAGGCCAGCAGGTGCGCCAGCGCCGCGATCATCCCGAAAATTTGGGTTCCCTGGATGATGTGGCGATGAAGCTCCTCGGCCTCGGCTTCGGTCAAGCCTGTAGGCCAGACCTTGTTTGGATCGGACATGTCGATCTCCTTCTTGGTACGTACTGCAACACGTGCGAAACCCGCACGCGGGTACTTCACCTCCCCATCGTCATTATTCCCTTACATCGAAAGGTGTCAACTTAAATTGACCCAGGGATTGTCCTGTGTTCAGGACAAGCCGCGCGGAAAGGCGCCTTCAGGAGGCTGCGGCCCAGGCCGCCATCAGCCGGTGCAGCCGCCTCCCACCGTCGGTCAGGGCGGCCGGGCCCGGCTGCAGGATGTCGCAGGACTTGATCTCATGGAGTTGTCCTAGGCGAACCGCCGGCACCTGGCCCCAACCTGGGCGAGCGGCCACGCGTTCGGGACGGAATTTCTTGCCGCACCAGGAGCCGATGATCAGGTCGGGGCCTCGCCGAACCGGCTCCAGGGGGTCTTGGATCACCCGATTGCGGCCCAGGGACTGACGGCCCAGTTCCGCGAACACATCCTGGCCGCCGGCCAGTTCCACCAATTCGGACACCCAGCCAATGGCGCTGATCATGGGCTCGTCCCATTCCTCGAAGTACACCCGTGGCCGGCGCGGCCAGGTGGCGGCCGTGGCCTGCCACTGCTGGCGCTCGGCCTGCCAGGCCTGCACCAGGGCCAGGCCCTGTTCGCGCACGCCCATCAGTTGCGCCAGGTCCAGCAGCGTGGTTTCGATCTGCGCCACGCTGCGCTGGTTGGTGACCCACACATTCAAGCCCGCGCGGATGAGCTTGTCGGCCAGCGCGGCCTGCATGTCGGAAAAGCCGATCACGAGGTCAGGCTCCAGGGCCATGATGCGGTCGATCTTGCCGTCCAGGAAGGAGGAGATTCGGGGCTTCTCGTGCCGGGCCTGTGGCGGGCGCACCGTGTAGCCGGAGACGCCCACCAGCCGGTGATCTTGGCCCAACAGATACAGCCACTCGGTGGTTTCCTCGGTCAGCGCCACGATGCGCTGCGGGCCGATGGTGTTCGCACCGAAGGTGGCGCCGGGGATACGG
>CAMCTE010000181.1 GCA_945878385.1 Azohydromonas lata NBRC 102462
CATTCTGGCGGGCGATCACCCCCAGGTGCCGCCCACCGTGAAAAGCGAGCAGGCCGCGCGCGAAGGCCTGCGCGAAACCCTGTTCGAAAAGTGCATTCAGCGCCAACCTGCTACGGCCCGCATGCTGAACCTTCAGTACCGCATGCACCAGCAGATAATGGCCTTCAGCTCCGAGCGCTTCTATGGCGGGCAACTGCAAGCGCATGGCAGCGTGCGCGACGCCGGCTTGGAGGCCTACGACCTTGGCTTTGCTCCCGACCTGCCGGTGGAGTTCCTCGACACCGCGGGTTTGGGTTTTCTCGAAGTCACCATCCCCGAAAGCCGCTCCACGGCCAACCCCGAAGAAGCCGATCTGCTGCTGCAGCGCCTGGCCCAGTTGCTCAAGCCCTGCAACTTGGCCGAGCATCAAGAAGCGCCGCTCACCATCGGCGTGATTGCGCCCTACCGCGCCCAGATCAATTGCTTGAAGGACGCCATCGAGGTCCACGAACAGCTGGGCAGCCTGCTGCACCAGCGCTTGCTCAGCGTGGGAACCGTTGATTCCTTCCAAGGCCAGGAGCGGGACATCATTGCGATTTCGCTCACCCGCAGCAATCACGCGGGCGACATCGGTTTCCTGTCCGACATCCGGCGCATGAATGTGGGCATGACCCGCGCCCGCCGCAAGTTGCTGCTCTTCGGGGACTCGTCCACGCTCAGCGTCCATCCTTTCTTCAAGGAACTGCTGGCGTTTGTGGAGCGCATCGGGGGCTACCGCACAGCCTGGGAGATCGTGGATCAGGGTTGATCGCTCGGGAGGCAATGCGTTGCTGCGGTTTGGTCAGCGGCGGTTCAAGGAGAAGGTGTGCAGCACACCAGCGCAACAGCGGGTTTGAACCCGCTTGCCGCCTCCGGCCCTCACCTTGCCCTGTCAGTTGACCTGCATTCACAGATGCCGCGCCTTTGATCGGAACGGCGGCAGTCTCTGCGCGCCGCGCGACAATCTGAGGTGATGTCGAATCCGCCCCCATCATCGCCACCCGCCCAACCGCGCAACCCGCTGCACGGAAAAACGCTCGAGGCCATCCTCACCGAGCTCGTGGCGCACTATGGCTGGGACGGCCTGGCGCAACGCATCGCCCTGCGGTGCTTCAGCAACGAACCCACCATCGGGTCCAGCTTGAAGGTTTTGCGCAAGACACCCTGGGCCCGCGAAAAGGTGGAAAGCCTGTACCTGTTCATGCTTCGCGACCTGCGGCGTGCCGGCCAACCCCGCGCTGGGCGATGAGCGGCGACCCTACAGCCAAGCCCCTCGGGGCTGTACGCCAACTTCGCGTGCGTCAGTTCTGGTAACGATGACCGGGCCTTCGGCCCAAGTTCCGTCCAAGCGCTGGCTGTCCTGACCTCACCAACCGGCACCCAGGGCGGTCAGGCCAGCCTTGCCAGCACCCAACCGGCAGCCGCGATGTGGGCCAGCGTGACCAACACCGACAAGCCATGCAGGGTCTTGAAGCGTCCGCGGGCTTGTGCATCGGTGGCGCGGTTGATGGCGGGCATGAGCACCTGTCGAGTGGGCACGGTGGTCAAGCCGATGGCCGCCATCAGCACTGAGGATGTGGGGTCGTGCGGCCACCACAACAGCGCGCCTGCGCCCGCAACCGCGATCACAAACAAGTAGAACCAGGGGAAGGCCTTGCGGATGACGCTGCGCGCAACATCGATGGGCAGTGCCGTGAACAGGAATGCGGCAAAGGCAAAGGCGAACAGTGTCATTCCGCCAAAGAGCAGCGCGGTGGTGAGAATGGCCAGACTGAGGATCATGAAAGCCTTGGATGTTGATTGGCGGCCGTCTTGAAGGCCAGCTGGATACGCTACCCAACCGGTAACCAAGCGCAATTCAGGCCTTGCGCCAGGCGCGGCGCACCCAAAGGAAAAAACGGTATGCCGCCTCCAGCATCGAAAGGCGCCAGCCGCCACCGAACAGCGACCCCAACCAACGCCAGCGGGGCAACTGCTTCCACATTCCCGTGAAGGCGGCCGCGCCGCTCACCAGTTCACCATCGGCTAGGCGCAGGTGCAGGCGCGCCAAGGCGGCGTCTCGGGTCAGGCCCGCGCCCAGTTCGGCCGTATCGCAGCGGGTCACATCCACCCACCGGATGTTCTGCCCACCTGGCTCTCGTTGGTACACCGCAATTTCCCGCGAACAAACCGGACAAGCCCCGTCGAAGTACACCGTAGGCGCGCAGGCCACCTGACTGGGTTGGCTGGCTTGATGCGAGAGGGCGGTGGAGGAGTCCATGGGCTGATGCTACTGCCCAGCGCCGGTGGCCGCACGAGCGCCGCCAAACGACCCCAATTTGCAGCGTGCGATGGTCGGCTTCCTGGGCGCTCAGACCTCGCGGGGCGGCAAGGCGCGGTCAGCCAAGGCCGAACACGCGATGGCCCCTCCCATGACCACCAGGGCCACAGGCCCCAGCGCGCCGTAGCCGCTGGCCACCACCAGCCAGGCACCCACCGCAGCGCCTACAGCCTGCCCAGCGTAAAGGCTTGAGGAATTCAGCGCGATCGAGGCCGACGCCAGGGCCGGTGCGGTCTGGGCCAACCGCGCCTGCTGTGAAGAGGTGAAGGCAAAACCGCCCAATCCCCACACCACCATGGCGCCTGTGACGGCCCATGTCGTTTGCAACCATGAAAGACCCAGTACCCAAAGGGCCAAGCCCCAAATCACGAAACCCAGGGCAATCCGCGCACCGCGGTCGGCGCCCAGCCGCGCCACTGCGCGAGACAAGGCGATGTTGCCCAAGAGGCCGCACGCCCCCATCAGCCCCATGAGGGCCGCTTGCGCCGCCGGGGTGGCCTGCACCCCTTCGCGCAGGGCGGCGGTGATGTAGCCCATCACCACAAAGGTTCCTGAGCACCAAGCCATTGTGGCCAGCAGGATCCATCGCAGCCGCGCATTGCCCAGCACCTGCCCCCAAGACTGCAGGGAAAGCGGTACGGTCTGCACACCGGCGGGAATCACACGCCACACCGCCCATGCGGCCAAGACACCCAGGCCTGCCACCGTGGCGAAGCTCGCCCGCCAACTTACAGCGTCGGCCAGCAGGTTGCCCATCGGCATGCCCAGCACCGAGGCCAGTGACCAACCGATGAAGGCGCTTGTCACGGCAGTCGACCGCTGTTCCGCGGGCACCATCATCGTCAGCGTGGCCGCCACTTGTGGCGTGAACACCGCAGCCCCCAGCACGGCCACGGGCCGCAACACCATCAGGCTGACGAAATCGGGCGCCAGTGCGCAAGCCAGGTGCCCAGCGGCCAGCAGCAGCAAGGAAGCCACCAACAGCAGCCGGCGGTCCACTCGCCAGGTCAGTGCGGCCAGCACGGGCGCGCCGACGCACATCGTCAAGGCGGCCAGGCTCAGCAAGCTGCCGGCCGCGGGAACCGATACCCCAAGGTCACGCGCCATCAGGTCCAGCATGCCTGGCACCACCAGGACGCCGCAACCGACCACGAAATTTCCAAAAAAGGCTGCGGCAATAGCCGGTCGGTGGGTCAGGGGGGTCAAGCGAACGCCTTGCGGTTCAAAACGCCCCGCTGTCCGAATCTTACAAGTGAGGATCAGTACCCCCATCTTTGGCCAGTTTGGGTGGGGGGTTTAACCTACGAAATGCGAAGGTAACAATTTGTGACTTAAACGCGGCTGACCTAAAAGCGTCAACTGCAGACACTCGGCATTGGTATGAAACAGATCAACGCCCCGGCACTGCACATCGGCGAAACACGCGCGTTGTTGGCGTCCAATGTCTTGCTGCTGCGGCGCCAGGCTGGTTTGTCCCAAGAGGCCCTGGCATTTGAAGCCGGGCTGCACCGAACTTTTGTGGCCCATGTGGAGCGCGGTGTTCGCAACATCTCCATCGACAATGTGGAACGCTTGGCCATCGCCTTGAGCGTGTTGCCGATGGTGCTGTTGGCGCCAGATTTCAAAACGCTGAAGTCCTTCCGCCCAGACTAGGTGCAGCACCGCGCAGCGCGCCCCATGGTTGGCCACACTGCTCCGTCCAACGCAGCCACTGCTGCGGCCAACCCCGGTGATTCATCGGCCCCCCATGTGGCGCACCCATCGGTGCGGTCCGCGCAGTCGCGCGAATTCCTCCTTCAGTTGGGTGGGGCCCTGCGTCCGTTGGGGGAACCCGCCCAGGTTGAAGAGCGGGCCTGCAGCATGCTTGCTGAACACCTGCAGGTTGCTCGTGCCTACTATGTGGAAATCGATGAGCAGGCCAATCGCTTGAGCGTTGCGCGGGATGCGGTTCGCTGGCCCGCCACCACCCATGCGGGCGTTCACCTGGCCACAGACTTCAGTTGGGCGTATGACAATCTGCGCGGCGGCCACAGCAATGTGGTGAACAACACCCAGAAGTCGATGCGCATCCCTCATGCGCAGCGCAAGGTGTGTGCGGCCCTGCAGATCGTGGCCTGCATCGCCGCGCCGGTGCTCAAGGGCCAACAGTTGGTCGGTGCGCTGTGCGTGACCGACACCCAACCACGCCGCTGGAAGGCCAGGGAAGTGGCCTTGGTGAGGGCGATCGCCGATCACCTTTGGTGCTCCCTCATGCGCACCCGTGCCGATGAACAGCTCATTCAAAGGGCGCGTGCGCTGGAGCGGCAAGCGGCACAGCTGCGCCGGCTGGCATCCGAGCTGACACTGGCTGAACATCACACCCGGCAGCAACTCAGCCGCGTGTTGCATGACGGCCTGCAACAGCAGCTGTTTTGCGCATCGCTCACACTGGATGGTGCAATCAAGGCTTCGGGCGGACACCCGCTGTTGCATCGCGCCCAGGCCGAACTCAAGGACGCGATGGAGGTGACACGCTCACTGAGCGTCGATTTGTTTCCGCCAGTGCTGCACAACGACCGCCTGCCCGATGCCCTGGAATGGTTGGTGGCCTGGGCGCGTAAGAAGTACGCTTTGGTGGTGAAGATGCGGGTGGACCCGGACGCCGACCCCACGGCCTCGCATGCGCGCATTTTGCTGTTCGAGTCGGTCCGGGAGCTGATCTTCAATGCCGTCAAGCACGCCCGCGTCAGCGAAGCTGCGCTGCAACTGAGCCTGCAGGCCCAAGACATGGTTCAAATCGTGGTGTCCGACGAAGGTGTCGGTTTCGATCCGCAGCGCCTTTTCAGCGGAGCCGGCGCTGATGCGGGCCTCGGGCTGTTCAGCATCCGGGAACGCCTGGTGCTGTTGGGAGGCGATCTCACGATCGACAGTGCCCCCGGGCGTGGCGCCCGGTTTGAACTGACGGTGCCCCGTCAGGCCTGCGGCGGCGGGGCTTGATCGGCACCGGGCTTGCGGGGAAGGGTCCCGGTCAGCGTTTGCGCTTGTAGGCCGGTGCGCCGGTGCGCGGGCCCTGGTTCTCGATGTGGCGGAAGGTGATGCGGCCCTTGGTCAGGTCGTAGGGCGACATTTCCAGCGTGACCTTGTCGCCGGGCAGGATGCGGATGCTGTGCTTGCGCATCTTGCCTCCGGTGTAGGCAATCACCTGGTGCGCGTTTTCCAGTGTCACGCGAAACCGCGAGTCGGGCAGCATCTCGTCGACGACACCTCGCATTTCAATCAGCTCTT
>CAMCTE010000182.1 GCA_945878385.1 Azohydromonas lata NBRC 102462
CGCGGGCTCCGCGGCCAAGGCGGCCAAGGTGTCCAGCAGCACGGGCTCGGGCTTCAGAGCCTGCACGGTATCGGCCAGAAGGGCAGCCTGTGCCGAGCAGGGGTGCAGTGATCCTCGCAGCATCGGCAAACCTGACAGCGTTTCCCTCAGCCCAGCCAGTTCCCGCGGTCGCACCTGGCGCAGGGCAGTGCGAGCGGCGATGCGCTCCACATCGCTCACATGGCGAAGGCCCAGGCGCAGCGCCTCAAAAGCCGGCGCTCCTTCCGCGGCGGCGTGGCCAGGCGCCATCAAGGTGGCCACTGCCTGGTGCCGTGCAACGGCCTCGGCGCGGTCCCGGCGTGGATGGGTCAACCACTGGCGCAGGGCACGGCTGCCCATTCCGGTGCGGCAGGTGTCCAACAGGGACAACAGAGTGGGGCTGTCCTCGCCTCGCAACGTGCGGGTCAACTCCAGATTGCGCAGGGTGGTGGGGGGCAGGTCGATCAAGTCTTGGGTGCCCGGCACCTCCAGGCCCTGTACATGCGCCAGGGCCTGGCTTTGTGTGTGCTGTGCGTAGGCCAACAAGGCGGCCGCCGCGGCGTGCGCAGAGGTCTTTTCCTGGGCACCAAAGGCCTCCAGGCTGCGCACCTTGAGTTGTTCACACAGCTTGCGCAACCCGAGGCCTGCGTCAAATTGCCACGCCGGGCGGTGCGTCACCACCGATGTGCTGCGGCCGGTGGCCGCCCAGGCTGATGCAAAGGCTGTTGTGCCCTTGCGTTGCTCGTCGGCGGGGGGCATCAGCAATTCGGCTGGCTCCAAGCGGGCCAACCAGCCGGCCAGATCGGCGCTGCTGCATTCGCTCAATCCCAGGCGGCCGCTGGCCATGCCCAGCCAAGCCAAGCCCCATTGCAGGCGCTCTGGCGCCGCAGCCCCTCGGGAAGGGACCCCCTCCGAGCGCGCCACCAGCGCCACCAACAGGCCTTCGCTGCGGTCGGCCAGCAACTCGGCATCGGTGACGGTTCCGGGCGTGACCACCCGGACCACTTTGCGCTCCACCGGCCCCTTGGCCGTGGCCACATCGCCCACCTGTTCGGCCACTGCCACCGATTCGCCCAACTTGATCAGCCGGGCCAGATAGCCTTCGACCGAATGGACCGGTACCCCGGCCATCACCACCGGCTTGCCGGCACTTTGGCCACGGGTGGTGATGGTGATGTCCAACAGCCGGTGGGCCTTGCGCGCGTCTTCGTAGAACAGCTCGTAGAAATCCCCCATCCGGTAGAACACCAGCGTGTCGGGGAATTCGGCCTTGATGCGCAGGTACTGCGCCATCATCGGCGTGTGGTTCGAGAAATCCGCTCCAGTGGCGGGGGGCAAGCCTTGCATCGTGCCATTGTCGGGCCAGCGGGCCCGACCCTTCAGCCCATCGTCATCAAACTGGCGTTGCCCCCTGCTGCAGCCGTGTTGACCGACACGGTCCGTTCCCCCACCAGACGCTCCAGGCGCACCGGACGGTCGTCTGCACCCGTGCGGCATGCGCCCACGATGGGCCCGGGTCGATCAGCCAATGCGCGCAGCACCTCGCGCACTTGCGCATCGTCGCCTTGCACCAACACCGCCTCAAAAGCCACCTGGGGTGAGCGCCAGTCCTGTGCCACGGCCACAGAGGCGGCCACCGGGCTTGGCAAGCGGTCATGCAAGCCCTGGAAAGTTGCAGGCCAAACTGCTGTGGCACCCGTGGCCAGGGCTGCACTGGTTTGTTTGAGCAATTCGGTTTCTGTCTGCGCCAGACACAGCACCGCATGGCGCGGCAGCGCCGCATAGGCATTGGTCTCACCCGTGGGCCCAGTCAACCCCCGCCAGTCATGCGTGAACGACAGATCGATGTGTTGCTGCGCGGCCCGTGCCAAGGCCATGCGCCCTTGGCCCTGCGCATGCAGCCAATTCACGAGTTCGCGGGCCGCCGATCGTGGGTCGTCGCACACGCCGCCCTGTTGGGTACCGGGGGACCCCACCACGCCGCCCGTGCCCTGCCGCTGCAGCGGACCTTCCAAGGCCACGCCACTGGCCTGCACCAGCAACCGTGGCGCACCATCCGGGCGCTGAGCCAACAGGCGCAGCAGGTACAGCGGCCCGCCGGCTTTGGGCCCCGTGCCCGACAGGCCTTCGCCGCCGAAGGGCTGCACCCCCACCACCGCACCGACCATATTGCGGTTGACATAGATGTTGCCCGCCGCGGATGCGTGCAGGACTTGCGCAATCGTTTCGTCGATGCGGGAGTGCACACCCATGGTCAGTCCATAGCCTGTGGCGCGCACCTGTTGCAGCACATCCGGCAAGGTGTCTCGCCGGTAGCGCAACACATGCAGCACCGGCCCGAAGACCTCTCGCTCCAACTGTTTCAGATCTGAAATCTCGATCAAAGCCGGCGCCACATAGGTCCCGCTCGTCAGCACCGCAGGGTCCACGGGTGTTCGATGCACCGGGCAGCCCAGGTGGGCCATGCGCGCGATGTGGGCTTCGACACCGTGACGGGCCTCTTCATCAATCACCGGACCCACATCGGTGGACAAGTCGCCGGCCGGCCCGATGCGAAGCTCGCCCATCGCACCACGGATCATGACCAAGAGGGCCGGTGCAGCGTCCTCTTGCACACACAGCACCCGCAGGGCTGAACAGCGCTGCCCTGCGCTGTCGAAGGCCGAGGTCAGTACATCGGCCGTCACTTGTTCGAGCAGCGCAGACGAATCCACGATCATCGCGTTCTGTCCTCCCGTCTCGGCCACCAGCGGGATTGCTTGTCCATCCACTGTGAGCCGGTCGGACAGTGCCTGCTGAATCAGCCGCGCCACTTCGGTCGAACCGGTGAACACAACGCCCTGCACGCGCGGGTCGCTCACCATCTGCGCCCCCACGCAAGGCCCTGCGCCGCAGATCAGTTGCAAGGCTTCGCGCGGCACGCCCGCGTCCCACAGGGCGCGTACGGCCTGCAGCGCCATGCGCGGCGTCTGTTCAGCCGGTTTGGCCAACACCACATTGCCGGCGGCCAGGGCCGCCGCCACTTGTCCGCAGAAGATGGCCAGAGGGAAATTCCAAGGGCTGATGCACAGCACCGGACCCAAGGGCTGCAAGGGCCCCAACTGGGCACATGCGCGCAGCTGTTGCGCACAGTAGCGCAAAAAGTCGATGGCCTCGCGCACCTCGGCTACACCGTTGGGGGCGGTCTTGCCTGCCTCATCGGCCAGCAGGTGCAGCCACTGCGGGCCGCGGGCTTCAAACAGGTCGGCAGCCGCCTCCAACACGGCTGCGCGTTGATCCGGTGACAGGTGGGCCCACACGCCCGTATCGAACGCATGCTGCGCCACTTGCAGCGCCGCGTCCACCTGGGCAGCCGTTGAATCGGCGGGCAGATCCCAAGCAGCGGCGCCCTGAGCCGACTCGCGGTCGAGCGCCCATCGGGCGAGCACGGCTTCGTCGTACAGGTCCGTACCTGCCGCGTTGCGCCGCTGCGGCCCCAACAGCTGCGCAGGCAGGGCAATGCCGGGATGCGGCATACCGACCACGCCGCCCTCGGAAGCCGCCAGGGCGCGCACGGCAGCCACCGGGTCTTCCACCAGAGACTCCAGCGCAATGTCCTCGTTGGCCACCCGGTTCACGAACGAGGTATTCGCACCGTTTTCCAGCAGACGCCTCACCAGGTAGGCCAGCAAGGTTTCATGCGTGCCGACGGGGGCATAGATGCGGCAGGGGCGCCATTCACCCGCGGCTGCCCCTACCAACTGTTCGTAAAGTGGCTCTCCCATGCCGTGCAGGCACTGGAACTCATAGTGACCTTCCTGCCAAGGCCCCAGTTGGGCGCGCGCGATCTCCATGACGGCTGCCACCGTGTGGGCGTTGTGTGTGGCGAATTGCGGGTACACGGCGTCTGGTGCGGCCAGCAGTTGCTTGGCACAAGCCAGGTAGGACACATCGGTGTAGGCCTTGCGGGTGTAGACCGGAAAACCATTTTGGCCCTCAGCCTGCGCGCGCTTGATTTCACTGTCCCAGTAGGCGCCCTTGACCAGGCGCACCATCAGGCGCCTTCGGTGGGCACGCGCCAGCGCCACCACATGGGCCACCACGGCCGGGCAACGCTTCTGATAGGCCTGCACCACGAAGCCCAGTCCGGACCAGCCCGCCAGGGAGGGTTCGGCGCAAAGCCGCTCCAGCAGGTCCAGGGAAATTTCCAGGCGCTCGGATTCCTCGGCATCAATGTTCAGGCCAATGTCGTGTGCCCGCGCACGCTGTGCCAGGCGCAGCAGGCGAGGGTAGAGCTCGGCCTGCACACGCTGGGTCTGCCAGCGGCTGTAGCGCGGGTGCAGGGCGGACAGCTTGATGGAGATGCCGGGCCCCTGCAACACGCCCCGCCCAGCAGACGCCGCGCCTATGGCTTCGATGGCCTGCTCGTACGCTTGCAGGTAGCGCTTTGCATCGGCTTCGGTCAAAGCGGCTTCGCCCAGCATGTCATACGAATACCGAAAGTCTTGGGCTTCGCGTGACCGGGCGTGCGCCAAGGCCTCCTCAATGGTCTGACCGGTGACGAACTGTTCGCCCATCAACCGCATGGCCATGTCCAGGCCCTTGCGGATGACGGGTTCGCCGCCGCGGCCCAATACCCGCCTAAGTGCCGCGTCAAGCCCTTGTCCGCTGTGGGTGGCCAGCAGCTTGCCCGTCAGCAGCAGGCCCCAACTCGCTGCATTGACGAACAGGGACTCGCTGTGCCCCAAGTGCGCTTGCCAGTTGCCGCGGCCAATCTTGTCGCGTATGAGCGCATCGCGCGTGGCGTGGTCGGGAATGCGCAACAGCGCTTCGGCCAAGCACATCAGGGCCACGCCCTCCTGCGAACTCAGCGCGAATTCCTGCAGCAGGCTTTGCACCAGGCCGGCTTTGCCCACGCCAGCTTTCTGTTCGCGCAGACCCCTCGCCAAATTCAGTGCCAGCGCTTGCGTGGCTTCTGATTGCCCAAGTGATACCGTGGCCGCTTCCAGTAACGGTGGCACGCACAAGGGCTCAGGTGCGCGGCAGAGTTGCTGCAGCGCGCCTCGTGGGGCGGCGCCTGCCAACCCGTTGGTGGTGGGCAATGGCGTTGCCGGCAGCAGCCGGTCGTCCCGGGCGTTCATGGCGAAGGATCTCCTCGTGAGCGGTAGCGTGTGGCCGGGCGATGTGCCGGCGCGACAGTGAAGGGCTTGTGACCCTTTGTACAGATTGGATCATGCCCGGCTCGCACCGTGGCCACCACCCTCATCGATCGATCCGCGTTGAATTGTTCCCGGCTTCACTCCGAAAGATCCATCCGGGAAAGAAATGCTTCGATGGTGATGGGCACACTCCATTCACCCAGCCCCGATCGGGGGTTCATCCGGGTGGTCCGAAATTCATGTGGCCCCACTTTCATCAAGGCGCAGTCGTCCCGGAATGCGTCAAACACGATGGCGCCCACACGCATGTGTTCGGCAATGTGCCGAAACAGGCGGCTCATGAACCGCGTGTCGTGCATGGGGCGGAACATGTAAATCACATCGTATTCCGCGTAGCGCCCATAGCTCAGTGCGTCGGCCTGGTGAACGCTGATCGGG
>CAMCTE010000183.1 GCA_945878385.1 Azohydromonas lata NBRC 102462
CCTGGGGAAGAAGCCGTGTGCCAAGGCGGTGGCGATTCCGCCATGCCGCCGGTGCAGCGGCAAGGTGCGCACCGCATGCACCAGGGCACGCAGGTTCTCGGTGGTGAGAATGCCCGACAGCAGGGCGCCGGTCTGCGCAGGCTCATCCCTCATGGCACCGATCAGATCCGACAATTTTCGGGACCGAAGGAAGCGCCGGACCTTGCGGGGCACCTGGGGCATCACCCATTTGGCCAATTCAAACGGGGTATCGCTGCGCTCAACCATCAGCATGGGCCCGGGCGCGGGCGAGCGCCGGGTGCGCGTGGGCCGGATCGGGAAGTCGACCTCCTGAAGCCGACGCGTGGCGTCTTGGGGTTCCATGCGCCGCACATGGCTCAGCGCCCACCGTGCGGGCCAAGCGCCGCTGCAGGAGGGGCAGGGGTAGGCCACACAGTGCCCTGACTTGAGAATGGCCGGCGCTTCATCCGTTCGCACGATGACATCCAGGCCACGGGCTCGACAACCGGGGTTGTCGCAGCGGAACAACTGGCAGCGTTCGATGAGCCCGACGCTGGTGTGGGGTTTCAGGGTGGGGGGCGGGCGCCGGTCCGAGGCCAGCACCGGCAGACAGCCGGGCCGAGCCAAGTTGGACTCGTAGGGCAGCTGCAGCCCCCAAGCGACCTCCTGGCGTTCGAACAGTCCATCCATCACCAACATCAAGCCGGAAACCGGCACACCCTTGGGGTCGGTGACATCGATTCTCAGCATCGGCAAGGGCTGGCTCGGCTCACCTGCGGCCAGTGCGTCGCGGGCTGGCGTCACGCCCAGCCAGGAGGCCATGGTCCTCTCGGCCGGATCTTGTTGCGAACGCACTTTCACGATGCACCAATCGTCCCGAAGCTCTAGCAGCAACGGTACCAATGCCGAACCGGAGATGGACCCCTTTTCATGCGGAGCCAGCCGCTCGTCACCGGCCAGCAGACCGGCAGCCCGTTCAATGACCTTGGCCGTACCGCGGCCCCATCGAGCGCCGGTATCGGCCCAACCCAACCACAGCATGGCCACTTCCCTCCAATACATGGGGCGGCCCATGCCGCTGCGCATGATCACCGCGTTCACCGCAGGCCTTGCATCGGGATTTACGATGAGGGCCTGTCGCCTGATACTCCGGGGACGGTCCAGGATCCGGCCTCTGACCTTGACCATTTCCGCTGTCGCCCGGCCCAAGCGCACCTTTCACACGGACAACACAAACCGATGATCCATCCCCTGGTGACACTGTGGCGACATCATGCGCAGGTGACCTTCTATGAAGGGGTCCACACCGCAGGCGCACCGGGTGGCCCTCCAGGGGGCGTCATGCCGGCAGCACAGTCGCCAGCCGGTCGTCGATTGACCTGGTCCAGCCGTGACGACGCCGCGGCGTGGCTTCGCTTCTGGCTCGGGCAAGCCGGCGCGATGGCCGAACTGCTGTGGATGGTCCGCCGAGGCAGCGTGCCCATTGCCGGCCCGCGGCGCGGTGCCGATGATGCGCTTGGCGCGCTGGCCGCTCGGTTGGTGTCCGGGGAAATCATCGTGATGGAGGAGGCGGTGCGGTTGATGACACCAGCCCGTTTGTCACCCGCACCATCGGCCTCTGCAGCTGCCTCTTTGAGCGCCCTGCCGGCCCTTGCCAGTGTTCCGTCCGTGCCGAATCCCCAGGCGCTTCTCCCCGCGCTCGAGGAAGTACAGATCGAGGGAGCGCAGGTGCGACCCGAGTTGGAGGATGGTCTGGCACAAGTCGGCCTGTCGGTGGGGCAGTTGGGTCAAGCCGGTGCATCGCTGAAGCCCGCGCCATCCAAAGTTTCCGACATCACGGCCGCCATGCAGGCCGCAGCAGCCCAGGCCTCGGATGACCTGGGCGCGTTGTAGCCCACAGCGCAGCCCTGCTTCACCCGTTTGATGAAACTCGTCCAGGACACCGCGCAAGGCTTGGGGCAGGCTGCCACCAAGATGACCACCTCGGTGGAGAAGGCGGTCAATACGGTACAGGGCTTGTCCACCTCCCTGCCCAGCTTCATCCAGGAGCGGGTGTCCACAACGCAGACGCGCCTTCAGGCAGTCGGCGAACAGTTGCTCCAGCTTCCCCAGTCGGTTGACCCTGCGCCGGTGGTGGCCAGCCTGAACGCCGGGGCTGCTCAAGCACGGGAACTCATGAGCGGCTTCATCCGGGAATTGGACCAATTGCCGGCCACGGTGCACTCATTTGTGGCCAAGGCACAGCCTGTGATCGACCAGTCCACTGCTTTGCTGCACGATCATGCAAAGGTGGTGGAGTCCGCTCGTGGCAAGGCCAGTGCCTTGGTCGCGGCCCAGCCCAGCCCAAGCGACATGCCCGCTGCCGTTCGGCTGTGGTGGGAGCAGGCTGCGCGGGCGCTGCCGGTGGTTGATGCTTATGCCGCAAAGGCTGCAACCGGACGATCGCTGGAAGAGTTGCAAGCGTTTCATGTGCAGACCAAAGACACACTTCAGGCCCTTCAGGCCGATGTGCTGCGGGCATGTGCCGAGTTCCGGGGCAAAGTCCAGCTGGAGGGTGCCTCCACGGGTGAGGGACAGGCCTCGAATGGTGAAGAAAGCGCAGCGGCCGGCTCAGTGGCTCGGCAGTCCAGCTTGAGCCGCCTCACGACGGCCGGCGCTGCTTTGGATGACGCCGGAATTCGGCAGTTGCAAGCTGAAGTGGAGCGAATTCGTCAACTGGTGCCTGACATTTCAGGCAAGGCCTTGCAACCACTTGTGAAGGCACGGTCGGAGCTTGACTCCGTTTCCGCCCGGCTGGGCCAAGCCGGAGTGGCCGTTCAGGCTTCGTTGGAGACCGCGTTGGTACCCATCGGAGAAATTCCTCCCAAACTCTCCCAGGTGGTTGTCGCGTTGTCTGAGGTGCTGACTGCTTTCAAAGACACCCTGGGTGAAGTCCGAAAACTCATCGGCAACCTCATCGACCGTGCCATGCAGGTGGTTGCCAAGCTCGACGGTTTGCCCGCACTGTTCGGTACCGTGCGCTCGTCCATCGATGCGGCCGTCGCGCAAATTGCGGAGGTGGCCGCCAGGGTGCCCATGTTCATCACGCAGACGCTTGGAGCGCTGACCATGGCCGCCGGCGAACTCGCGCAAGCCGCCTCGCTGTGCGACCACGCCATTGGCATCTGCACCCGATACATGACGAAGGCTCCGCTTTTGATACCGGCCAGGGCCCTGGTCATGGGCATCAAGGCCACCATCCCCGCACTCCAATCGTCCATCACCGCCGCCAAGTCTTCCGTACAGCAGGTGGGTACCACCGCCCAGACCGGGCTCACCCAGGCCGAACTGGCGGTCAAGGCCCTGTTTCCGATGTTGGACTCTGCCGTGGCCAAGGTGAAGTCTGCTGCCGCCGGCCTGGCCGCGATGGTCAAGACCCTTCAAGGCGGCATGGAACAGGGTCTGGTGCGGATGGATGGAATGGGCACGGCGTTGGAAACTCAGATTCGCCAAGTCGGTCAACAGGTTGATGCTTCAGCAGCCTCATTTTCAAAACTGCCGACCCAGTATGCACAGCGGGTTCCGCTGGACGCCAGTTTGAAAACGGCAGATCAGCAGCTGCGGCAGTTGTCGAGCTCGGCGTTTGCGCCCGTCGAATCTGCCGTGAGTCAAACGAAACCCCGCTTGGAAGCGCTCGTGCTTGATGCTGAGGCGACCCTGCGCCCGAAATTGATGTCAGCCAGTGCGGGGCTGCAGACCGCTGTGGCTCAAACCCAGGAGCACGCCGGCCGCTTCGAGACGCGCATGTCGGCGGTGCAAGCCCAGCTGGACGGTCGTCAATCCGGGCTGAGCGACCTCCATCGATCCGCACTCGAGGCCATCGACCTTGAGCGAGACCGATTGGCTGAGCTGTTCGCCATCGTGCTGCAGCGCCTGCAGGAGGTGCACGGCGAGGTGGTTGCAACCTACGAGTTGGCCAATCCATCCCCCGGCAGCAGCGATGGCTGATCCCAGCCAGTCCCTGGCGCGATTCACGGCTGAAGTCGCTCAGCTGTTCGGCCTGTCGCGTGAATCGGCCCATGCCAGTGCGGCAGCCTTCGACGCCCAATCGAAACAGACCCTCAGTGCTGTTCAGAACGGCTCAGAAGCAGTTGAAGTCGATTTGCAGGAAGCAGAGGCTTCCCTCGCTCAGGCTGAGGAGTCTCTTGCGCGGGCGCAGAGTGAGCTGGACAGCGCGACGGCGCAGGCACAGGCTTGGCAGCAGGAGGCACATGATGCAGCCAGCGCGGCAGAGTCAGCCTATGAAGCCGCAGCCGAGAAAACAGAGGAACAGATTGCGCAGACCGCAGAGCAACTGCAGGAAAACGCAGATGCCCATGCTCAGGCCGAACAGGAATTGAACTCAGAGGCAAGCAATGCCGCCGGCGCTCTGGAGTCGAGCATGGCCAGCGGACTGGCTGCCATGCACACTGAGCAATCGCAAGCGGACACCTTGTTCGAGGAAGCAGAGGCTGCACAAGAGGGCATTGCGCAAGCCCATGCCGGTGTGATGGCCAGCGTGGAAGAGAGCCGGCAGGAAGTCTCCGAGGCCTCCGCGGCGGCCTTGGCGCAGGTCCAAGCGGAGGTGGACCGTTCGCAGTCTGAAATCGATCAGGCCAGTGCCGAGGTTCTGACGTTGCAGGCGCAAGTGGAGTCCACTCGTCAAGATTCCGTGAGCGCCGAAGCGTTGGTTGACCAAGAGGTGAAGCGACTCGGCGGCTCTACGAGCACGGCGCCAGTGGAGGCGACCGCCAGTGCGGCGGTCGTTGCCGAATCGGCTCAAGCCGACGGTGGTGAAAGCGTGGAGCCCGTCGATCAAGCCGTCGATGCCGAAAACGCCGACGCGGCAGTTGCATCCGGTTCAGAAAACGCTGCGGGATCAGAGGATCGGGCTGACGGCGAGGGTGATTCCGGCAGTGAAGCTGCTGGCGATAGCAAAGATGAGACCGCCGGCGGTGATGAGGCTGAGGGTGACGGCGCCTCGGAAAGCACCGATGCCGATGCGGGCGACAGCGGTGCCAACGCTACCCAATCGGCCGAAGGCGACGAGGAAACGGATAGCGAAGGTGCGGCCGATGATGGGGACGCAGCCGGCGGTGGCGATGACTCCGAGGATGATGACGCTGCCGATAGCCGCGATAACGCTGAAAGCGAAGACCAGGCCAGTGGTGAAGGAGTCACCGAGAGCGACGACGAGGCTGAAAGCGGCGACGAGACCCAAAGCGAAGAATCGGCCGATGGTGAGGGCGCGGCCGAAGGCGGAGATGAGGCTCAGGTTGATGACGCTGCCGATAGCCGCAATACCGCTGAAAGCGAAGACCAGGCCGGTGGTGAAGAAGTCACTGAGAGCGACGACGAGACTGATAGCGGCGACGAGACCCAAAGCGAAGAATCCGCCGATGTTGGGGACGCAGCCGAAGGCGGAGACGACGCCGAGGATGATGACGCTGCCGATAGCCGCGATACCGCTGAAAGCGAAGACCAGGCCGGTGGTGAAGAAGTCACTGAGAGCGACGACGAGGCTGAAAGTGGTGGCGAGACCGAAAGCGAAGAATT
>CAMCTE010000184.1 GCA_945878385.1 Azohydromonas lata NBRC 102462
GATACGGCTGCAGAAGCCGCCAAGCCCCTCATCGAGGCCCCCAAGGAACTGGACTGGAGCGACCTGGACCAGGTGGACCTTATCGGGCTGGAAATCGGCTACGGCCTGCTGCCCCTGGTGAACGCTGAAACCGGCGGGCAGCTCATGCAGCGCGTCAAGGGCGTGCGCAAGAAGCTCTCGGCCGAACTGGGCTTCCTGGTGCAGCCGGTACGCATTCGCGACGCCCTCACCCTGGAGCCCGATTCCTATCAGATCGTCCTCAATGGCGTGGTGCGCGGTCGTGCCGAAGTGAAGGTGGGCAAAGAGCTGGCCATCAATCCGGGCCGCGTCTACGGCCAGATCGAAGGCGAAGCCACGAAGGAACCCGCCTTCGGTCTTGAAGCGGTGTGGATCGACCCGGCGCAGCGCGAATATGCGCGCTCACTGGGCTACACCGTGGTCGACCCTGCCACCGCGATTGCCACCCACCTCAACAAGGTGCTGCGCGAAAACGCCTCCGACCTGCTCAGCCACGACGAAGTGCAGCAATTGCTGGACAAGCTGTCGGCCCGCGCGCCCAAGTTGGTGGAAGACCTCACCCCGGCCAAGCTGTCGCTCGGTGTGATCACCCGCACGCTGCAGCACCTGCTGCATGAGTCGGTGTCCATCCGCGACATGCGCAGCATTGCCGAGGCCCTCACCGAGGCCAGTTCCCGCTCGCAGGAACCCGAACAATTGGCTGCCCTGGTGCGCCCCAAGCTGGGCCGCATGATCGTGCAGTCCCTTGTGGACCCGCAGGACACGCTGCTGGCCATGACACTGGACCCGGCCCTGGAGCAAATGCTGCACAACGTGTCCCAGCACAGCCAGCCCGGCCAGGGCCTGATGCTCGAACCCGGCCTGGCCGAGCGCCTGTTCCGCGCCCTGCGCGACGGCGCCCGGTCGGTGGAAGAACAGGGCCACCCGGCCGTGCTCGTGGTTTCACCCGGCGTGCGCCCCTGGCTGGCCCGCATGGTGCGCCACCGCATCACGGATTTGACCGTGCTGTCCTACAGCGAAATTCCCGAAGACCAGGCCGTCAAGGTGATCCACACCGTGACCGCCGACGCCGCCTGATCATAGATACCGCCCGCACAGGAGATCGACACCATGAAACTCCAACGCATCCTGGCCAAGGACTCCCGCAGCGCCAACGAGCAGGCCATCGCCAAGTATGGGCGCGATGTGCTGGTCGTCTCCAACAGCCGCGTCAACGGCATGACCGAACTCATCGTGGCCGTCGATGTGGAGCCTGAAAAAATGCCCCCGCCTCAGATGCCCCGCGCCGGTGGCGACCCCTTTGAAGCCGCACTGCGCCAGCAGCTGCAGGCTCCCGATCAGTCGGCCAGCCGCCAGCCGGGTGTGCAGTCGCCCGCACCATCGTTCGCACTCCCGTCCGCATCATCGCGATCAGCAGCGGCACCGGCGTCGGCCCACACCGGCCTGGACCCTGCCGCCGCCGAAGGATTTGTACCCGCCCACATGGCCTTGATGCAGGCCGCGCAGCGTGCAGCAGCCCAATCGCTGGGCCACAGCGAACCCTTGCGCTGTGCACCGCAGCCAGCAGAACCCGAACCGGCCATCGCCGTCGCCCCGCGCGCTCCCGCCGCTGTGGCGCGGCCAGCGCCGTCCGTCGGCATGGCCGCCACCACCCTGCGCTATGGTCAGCAATTCAGCCTGGGCACCCACACCACCATGTCGCTGCCGGTACTGGCCATGACGACGGCCATCGCGCAAACTCCAGTTGCGGCAGCAGCACACCGCGCCGTGCCGGCAGAACAGCAGCAGGACACCCAAGAGTGCACCACCGCCCTGCACAGCGCATCAGACGAAGACGCCCAGGAGCACACCGAACAGCCCCGAGCCATCAACAGCGACAAGGCCCACGCCCTGACCGAACTCATTCGCGCCGAAATCGCCCAACTGCGCAAGGAAATGCGGATGGGCCAGCAGCTGCAGGCTTGGGCGGCGAAGGGGCCCTCATACCGCTGGAACGAAGCGCTGACGGAAGTGGGCGTGCCCACTGCCCTGCGTGCCTTGCTGATGTCGGGCCTGTCCAACGACTTCGATGACGAACAGGCCCTGAGCGCCATCGAACAGCAGATGGCCGAGAACCTGCCCCGCACGCGCAACGGCCGCGGCCGGCGCAGCGCCCCCCTGCCCTGGACCAGCGGCGTGCACCTGCTCAGCGGGCCGGGCGGCAGCGGCAAGACGTCCATGGCCGCGCGCCTAGCCCATGAGGCCGCGCAGCGCCTGGGCGTGGATCGCGTGGTGCTGGTCAGTTGGAACGACAACCGCCCCGGTGCCTGGGGCCAAGTGCAGCTGTGGGCCTCGCGCATCGGCGTGGCCGCATTCCGCGCCGCAGATTCCGGCACGCTGGACCTGCTGCTGCAGGAACACCGGGGCAGCCTCATCATCGTGGACAGTGGCCTGAGCCAGCCCGACATCCTCAACGCCGCGGTGCAGGGCCTCAACGCCCACCATCACCTGGTCATGCAGGCCGATGCCACCGCCTCCACACTGCGTCGCTGGTTGGGCGAACACACCCCCGCGTGGTCCGACCTCATCGTCACCCGCCTGGACGAATCGGCCCAACCCTGGCCCCTGCTGCAAGCCTGCTGCGAACACCAGCTCAGCCCGATGCTGGCCAGCGACGGCAGTGGTCTGAACCACCTGCGCCTGCCCTACGACGCCGATTCGCTCCTGCAGCACGGCATGGGCGTGCTCGCAGCAGTGCTGGGTGGCCCGGCCGGTGAGTCTCAGGGTGGCCGAGGCCCGCACGCGGTTGCAAGCCTGGAGATTCCCACCATCGACCACATCACCACCACCGTCCCGCCGCGCCAAGCCGGTCGCAGTGGCCGCAGTGTGGCCGCCACCAAATCTGGCGCCGCCACAGCCGAAGCGGCCAGCCCCAACACCGCTGCGGCCAAAGTTGCCGCGAAGGCCGCAGCCCCCGCCCGCACCCGCCACGGAGCCTCCCATGCTTGAATCCCACGGTGCGCAACCGGTGGAAGTGATTGGCGTGGCCAGTGGCAAGGGCGGCGTGGGCAAGACCACGGTGTCCACCAACCTGGCCACGGCCCTGTCGCAAATGGGCCGCCAGGTGATGCTGCTGGACGCCGACCTCGGCCTGGCCAATGCCCAGCTGGCGCTGGGCGTGCGCGCTGAATTCAACCTCAGCCATGTCACGGCCGGTGTCAAGCGTCTGCCCGAAATCATGGTGCAGGTGCGGCCTGGGCTTCAACTCATCCCCGGCGCTTCCGGCGTGCGCAGCATGGCCGCGCTCAGCGTGGACGAAACTGAGACCCTCATCCACACCTTTGACCAGATCGAATCGGCGCCCGATTGCCTGATCGTGGATGTGGCCGCCGGCATTTCGCCCGGCGTCTTGTCTTTCATGGGGGCGTGCACACGGCGCGTGGTGGTGGTCAAGGACGACCCCTCCTCCATTGCCGACGCCTACGGCATCATCAAGGTGATGCACCAAGATCAGCACCTGAGCGAAATACACCTCCTGTGCAACCAAGTGCAAAGCGAAGCGCACGGTCAGCAGTTGCACCAACGCCTGGCCGATGTCTGCCGGCGCTTCATCGGCCTGGAGCTGCCCTATTTGGGTTCCATCGAAGCCGACGAACTCGTGCTCGAGGCCCATCGCAAATACCAGCCGGTGGTGGAGTTCGCCCCCGGCAGTGCCGCAGCGCGTGACTACCGCCGCATGGCACACGCCATCACCGAATGGCCCGCACCGCAGCGCGTGGCCACTCGTCGATTTTTCATGAACCGCCGCGCGAGGGCCTTCAACGCCATCGCCGGTACCGTGGGAGGCTGAGCCCATGAATGCCGCCATCGAACTCTACGGCACCACTGCCGCTTCCTTTGAAAACCGGGACGCCTTGGTCCTGGCCAACCAAGGCATGGTGCGGCGTGTGGCCCTGCACCTGAAGACCCGCATACCGCCGGTGATCGATGTGGACGAACTGATCCAAGTGGGCATGATGGGCCTGCTGGAAGCCACCAACACCTTCGATCCCACCAAGGGCATCGACTTCGACAACTTCGCCCACGCCCGCGTGCGTGGCGCGATGCTTGATGAGGTGCGCCGCCTGTCGGCCCTGCCCCGCTCGGCCGTGGCCTTCAACCGGCACCAGTCCGAGGCCACTCAGGCCCTGGCCAACCGGCTGGGGCGCCGGCCCAACGACCGCGAACTGGCCGAACACATGGGCCTGTCCATCGAGGAATACCACAAGGAACGGGGCCAAGCCCGCCTGTTCGAGACCCACTCCATCGAGGACATGACCGAAGAAGTGCTGGCCATGCCCGACAGCGCCATCCAGCGCCCGGACGAGGCGGTCGAAGAGGCCCAGTTCATGGACGCGGTCACCACCGCCATCGATTCCCTGCCCGAGCGGGAAAGGTTGATAATCAGCCTGTATTACGTGGAAGAGCTCAACCTCAAGGAAATCGGTGCCGTGTTGGGGGTGAGCGAATCCCGGGTCAGCCAGCTCTTGTCTTCGGTGGTCAAGAAGCTGCGCGTGGACTTGAAGGTAGGCCCTGGCGGGAAGTAGCCGGGCCGCTGTGAACCAACGGCACCCCCAGGCGTTATGTTCAGCTTCTTCCAGAAAGAAACCCCCGAGCAACTCAAGGCGCAGGCCAAGGCCAACTACGAGAAGGCCGCTGCGCTGAAGGCCGGTACCCGGGAATCGGCCAGCATGCGGGTGCGCATCGCCCTCTTGGCCAAGGCCCACCTGGACAGCGCGTTCGTGGAAGGCGCCGAGCGCACCGGCACCTGGCAGGAACTGTGCATGTTGGCCATCGCCCGTGGCGAAGAAAAGCCTGAAATGCCCGCGCCTTCCTACTTCCACCGGGTGAAGATGCAGGGCAACGAAACCTACACCTACACCTGGATACCCGAAGACCTCACCGATGAAGTCTTCGCCATCGGCGCACGCTACCAAACGGTTCAAATCGACGCGCACCAGTCCATCGCCATGGTGCAGCGCATCGCCGACGAAATCTGCCAGAAAGACCTCAAGCTCGATGCCCCGTTCAAGGCGCTGCAATTCCTGCGGGACGAACTCGAGGCTGCCGGTGAAACGGTGAACATCCCCGCCGGCGGCTCCAGCGCAGCGGCCCAATCCGCCGGCGACGCCGAAGACAAATCGGCCGACGCCACTTAGCCCGCACACCCCAACCCCTGATGCTCATCTTCCTCACACTCGTGGGCGCGGCCTTGCTGGCGCTGCTGGTGGTGGTCATCTACTTGAATGACCGCGTCAACGAGTTGGAGCGCCGTACCGTGGCGGCACAGGGTTCAGCGGGCAGTGCCGGCGGCGGTGAAGACAACTCCTGGCGCGGGCTCACCGGCAAACGTCTGTGGGATGCCATGACCGGCAAAAAGGGCGTCACCCCGCTGGACGAGGCCTCCCTCGAAGCCCTGCGCATCACCTATGAATCCGTGCTGTCCCAGCACATCGAAAGCCTGTTTCGCGCCGGTCAATCCGAC
>CAMCTE010000185.1 GCA_945878385.1 Azohydromonas lata NBRC 102462
GAAATCCGCACGCACCAGCGCCTGATGGATATCGTCGACCCGACCGACAAGACGGTCGACGCCCTGATGAAGCTCGACCTGCCCGCCGGCGTAGACGTCGAAATCAAGCTGCAGTAATCGCTGCAGCCCCCGGAATCCAGGGGTTCGCCCCGGGGTTCCGGCCCGGCAAACGGCTTGCGGGGTAACCCGAAGGCCGCTATACTGGAAAGCTTTCCCGCTTGACGGCCAGATTTGGCTGCGAGCGACCCGCGCGTTTTGCGCAAGGCCCACACGGTGCGGCCCTGCGCAAAGCAAACGGAAATCCATCCCGGCCAATCGATGTCGGGGTTGTGCAACAAGGCCCTTTTTGAGGGGCTGGAGAAGAACCATGAGTCTGAGCAATCGCCTCGGATTGCTGGGTCGCAAGGTGGGCATGATGCGCATCTTCACGGACGACGGCGACGCCGTTCCTGTGACGGTGCTCGACGTGTCCAACAACCGCGTCACCCAGGTCAAGACCGAAGAGACAGACGGCTACGTTGCCCTTCAGGTGGCATACGGTGCGCGCAAAGCGTCCCGCGTGACCAAGCCGGAAGCCGGGCACCTGGCCAAAGCCGGCGTCGAAGCCGGTGAAGTCCTCAAGGAATTCCGAGTTGAAGCCGCAGTGGCTGCCGAGTACAAGCCTGGCAGCACGCTGCCCGTGACGATGTTTGCCGCCGGCCAAAAGGTCGATGTGCAGGGCACCTCGATCGGCAAGGGCTACGCCGGCACCATCAAGCGCCACAACTTCAGTTCGCAGCGCGCCTCGCACGGCAACAGCCGCTCGCACAATGTCCCGGGCTCCATTTCGATGGCCCAGGACCCCGGCCGCGTGTTCCCCGGCAAGAAGATGACCGGTCACATGGGCGATGAAACCGTCACCACCCAGAACCTGGACATCGTGCGCGTCGACGAAGCCCTTCAGCTGCTGCTGGTCAAGGGTGCCGTTCCGGGTGCAAAGAACGGCCACGTGGTCGTGCGCCCGGCTGTCAAGGTCCGCCTGAAGAAGGGAGCCCAGTGATGCAACTCGAGCTCCTGAATGAACAGGGCCAGGCCACCGCCAAGGTGGACGCTCCCGACACCGTCTTCGCCCGTGACTACAACGAAGCCCTGGTGCACCAGGTGGTCGTGGCCTATCAGGCCAACGCCCGCCAAGGCACCCGCAAGCAGCTCACGCGTGCCGAAGTGCACCACTCCACGAAGAAGCCGTTCCGCCAGAAGGGCACCGGTCGCGCTCGCGCCGGTATGACGTCTTCTCCGCTGTGGCGCGGAGGCGGTCGGATCTTCCCGAATTCGCCCAACGAAAACTTCACCCACAAGGTCAACAAGAAGATGTATCGCGCCGGCATGGCGTCGATCCTGTCTCAGTTGGCCCGTGATGGTCGCTTGGCCGTGGTGGATTCGATCAAGGTCGAAGCCCCCAAGACCAAGCTGCTGGCTGCCAAGTTCAAGGCCATGGGCCTGGATTCGGTGCTGGTGATTGCCGACCAGGTGGACGACAACCTCGCGCTGGCCTCGCGCAACCTGGCCAATGTACTGGTGGTCGAGCCCCGCTACGCCGATCCCCTGTCGCTGGTGCACTACAAGAAGGTGCTGGTGACCAAGGCCGCGATCGAGCAGCTCAAGGAGATGTTCGCATGAGCACCCAGAAGCACGACGAAGGCCGTCTGGCCCAGGTGCTCGTGGCACCGATCATTTCCGAGAAGGCGACCGCTGCAGCCGAGAAGAACAACCAGGTGTTGTTCAAGGTGCTGCGCGACGCCACCAAGCCCGAGATCAAGGCGGCCGTTGAACTGCTGTTCAAGGTCGAGGTCGACAGCGTTCGCACCGTCAACACCAAGGGCAAGACCAAGCGCTTCGGTGGCCGCATCGGCCGCCGCGACCACGTCAAGAAGGCTTATGTCTCCTTGAAGGCCGGTCAGGAGCTCAACTTCTCCGGGGAGGCTGCGTAAATGGCCGTCGTCAAAGTCAAGCCTACCTCGCCCGGCCGCCGCGCCGTGGTCAAGGTGGTGCACAAGCACCTGCACAAGGGCGCGCCCGAAGCATCCCTGCTCGAGCCGCAGAAGCAGAAGTCTGGCCGCAACAACAACGGCCACATCACCATGCGCCACACGGGCGGTGGTCACAAGCACCACTACCGTGTGGTGGACTTCAAGCGCAACAAGGACGGCATCCCGGCCAAGGTCGAACGCATCGAGTACGACCCCAACCGCACCGCCCACATTGCGCTGCTGTGCTACGCCGATGGCGAGCGCCGCTACATCATCGCCCCGCGCGGCCTGGAAGCCGGCGCCACGGTGATCAGCGGCTCTGAAGCCCCCATCAAGGCCGGCAACACCCTGCCCATCCGCAACATCCCCGTGGGTTCCACCATCCACTGCATCGAGATGTTGCCGGGCAAAGGCGCGCAAATTGCACGCTCGGCCGGTGCTTCGGTCACGCTGATGGCCCGCGAGGGCACCTACGCGCAGATTCGCCTGCGCTCGGGTGAAGTTCGCCGCGTGCACATCGACTGCCGCGCCACCATCGGTGAAGTGAGCAACGAAGAGCACAGCCTGCGCCAGTACGGCAAGGCCGGCGCCATCCGCTGGAAGGGTATCCGCCCGACCGTGCGCGGCGTGGCCATGAACCCGGTGGATCACCCGCACGGTGGTGGCGAAGGCCGCACCGGCGAGGGCCAGCCGCAGGTGTCTCCGTGGAACACCCTCACCAAGGGCTTCCGCACCCGCTCGAACAAGCGCACGCAGACGTTCATCGTCTCGCGTCGCAAGAAATAAGAGGAGCGCATTAGATGACACGCTCTGCCAAGAAGGGTCCCTTTGTGGACCACCATCTGATGGCCAAGGTCGAGAAGGCCTCCGCCACCAAGGACAAGAAGCCCATCAAGACCTGGTCGCGCCGTTCGACGGTGCTGCCCGAGTTCATCGGCCTCACGATTGCCGTGCACAACGGCAAGCAGCATGTGCCCGTGTATGTGTCCGACCAGATGGTCGGCCACAAGCTCGGCGAGTTCGCACTGACCCGTACCTTCAAGGGTCACCCTGCGGACAAGAAGGCCAAGAAATAAAGGATGACGACCATGGAAACCCGTGCAATCGTCCGCGGTGTGCGCCTGTCAGCCGACAAAGGCCGGCTGGTGGCCGACCTGATCCGCGGCAAAAAGGTGGACCAGGCCCTCAACATCCTGACCTTCACCCAGAAGAAGGCCGCCGGCATCGTCAAGAAGTGTCTCGAGAGTGCCATCGCCAATGCGGAGCACAACGACGGCGCCGACATCGACGAGCTCAAGGTCACCTCGATCTATGTGGAGCAAGGCGCCACGCTGAAGCGTTTTTCCGCACGCGCCAAAGGCCGCGGCAATCGCATCAGCAAGCCCACCTGCCACATCTTCGTGACCGTCGGCAACTGAAGAGGCCTAGAACACTATGGGACAGAAAATCCATCCGACCGGCTTCCGTCTGCCGGTCACCCGTGCCTGGGCCTCCCGCTGGTTCGCCACCAACCGCAACTTCAGCCAGATGCTGGCAGAAGACCTGCAGGTTCGTGACTACCTCAAGGCCAAGCTCAAGAACGCTGCGGTCTCCCGCATCCTGATCGAGCGCCCCGCCAAGAACGCCCGCATCACCATCTTCTCGGCTCGTCCGGGTGTTGTGATCGGCAAGAAGGGCGAGGACATCGAGAACCTCAAGGCCGAACTGGGCAAGCGCCTGGGCGTGCCGGTGGCAGTCAACATCGAAGAAGTGCGCAAGCCCGAGATCGATGCCCAGCTGATCGCCGACAGCATCACCCAGCAGCTCGAAAAGCGCATCATGTTCCGCCGCGCCATGAAGCGCGCGATGCAGAACGCGATGCGTCTGGGCGCCCAGGGCATCAAGATCATGTCCGCCGGCCGCCTGAACGGCATTGAGATCGCCCGCACTGAGTGGTACCGCGAGGGCCGCGTGCCCCTGCACACCCTCAAGGCCGACATCGACTACGGCTTCAGCGAAGCCAAGACCACTTACGGCGTCATCGGCGTCAAGGTGTGGGTCTACCGTGGCGACAACCTCGGCCGTGGCGAAGCGCCTGGCGCGATGAAGCCCGATGCCGGTGGTGAAGATGACCGCCGCAACCGCCGGCCGGGTCGCCCGGGTGGTGCCCCTGGCCGCGGCGACCGCCGCGATGGCCGTGGTGCGCCCCGTGGTGGTGCCGGTGGTGTTGGCGCCGCCCCCAGCGATGGTTCGGACAAGCCCGCAGCGGGCGCCGATGCCCCCAAGACGCCTGCCGTCAAGCGTGTGCGCAAAGCCGCCGCGCCTGGCGAGGCCAAAGGAGAGTAAGACATGCTGCAACCCGCACGTCGCAAGTTCCGCAAGGAACACAAGGGCCGCAACACTGGTGTGGCCACCCGCGGTGCCGCCGTCTCGTTCGGCGAGTTCGGCCTGAAAGCCACCGAGCGTGGCCGCATCACCGCGCGCCAGATCGAAGCCGCGCGTCGCGCCATTTCGCGCCACATCAAGCGCGGTGGACGCATCTTCATCCGCATCTTCCCCGACAAGCCGATTTCCCAGAAGCCGGCCGAAGTGCGTATGGGCAACGGCAAGGGCAACCCCGAGTACTACGTCGCGGAGATCACTCCGGGCAAGGTGCTCTATGAAATCAACGGTGTGCCCGAGCAGCTCGCCCGCGAAGCGTTCACGCTGGCCGCAGCCAAGCTGCCCCTGCGCTGCACCTTCGTGGCGCGCCAGGTCGGCGCCTAAAGGAGAAGCACGATGAAAGCATCTGAACTCCGTGCCAAGGACGTGGCGGCCCTCGAAAAGGAGGTCTCCGACCTTCTGAAGGCCCACTTCGGTCTGCGCATGCAGAAGGCCACTCAGCAACTGAGCAACACCTCGGCCTTGGGCAAGACGCGTCGCGACATCGCGCGTGTTCGCACCATCCTGACCGAGAAGAAGAAGGGAGCCGCCAAGTGAGCGAAGCCCAAACCGCCGCAACCAAGGCCAAGGTCGTCCGCACCTTCGTGGGCCGCGTGGTCAGCGACAAGCGCTCCAAGACCGTGACGGTCCTGGTGGAGCGCCGCAACAAGCACGAGCTCTACGGCAAGATCGTGGCCAGCTCGCGCAAGTTCCATGCGCACGACGAAAAGGGCGAATACCACATGGGCGATGTCGTCGAGATCACCGAAAGCCGGCCGATCTCCAAGACCAAGTCCTGGGTCGTTACCCGACTCGTGGAGAAGGCGCGCGAAGTCTGATAGGGTTCGCGCCCTGTCCAAACTTCCCTGCGGAGAGCACCCATGATCAAAGTTGGCGATACGCTTCCTTCAGCCACGTTGTTCGAGTTCATCGAAGTCGAAGGCAACGGTTGCACACTGGGCCCCAACGCGTTTGAGGTTCAAAAGAGCACGGCCGGCAAGACCATCGCCATCTTTGCGCTGCCTGGCGCCTTCACGCCCACCTGTTCGGCCAAGCATGTGCCGGGCTATGTGGAGAAGGCCTCCGAACTCAAGGCTGCTGG
>CAMCTE010000186.1 GCA_945878385.1 Azohydromonas lata NBRC 102462
GACATTCCAGGTGTCGCCACTGATGTAGGTGACATGCTCCAGGTGCAGGTCGGCCGGTGCGTGGAAGCGGTGGTACATGCTGGAGGTCAGCCGCAGGGTCATGAAGTGACCCTCTTGGAACGGCGTCAGGTCTACGCTGGGGCCCACCAGGTCCTGCAGCGCATACGGCATCCCCTTGGCCTGCAGCACCATACCCTGGGTGATGCGGCCATGCGCGCCGATCAACGCGTCGCTTGGGCTGCACCACACATCGGGTCGCTGATCAACGGTTCGGGCTCCCGGCTGGAGTTCCCGCGTGAAGCACTCGTGAATCGAGTGGAACTCCGTCTTTGTGGCATCGGACAGGTCCAGGTCGGTGAAGCGCCGCCACACCCAAATGGCCAGCCGGGTGAAGGCGCGGCTCCTGATGCGGCTGATGCGCCCCATCGCCAGCGTGGCTGCATGGCGCGGGATGCGGTTGGTCAGCAGGAAGTTCAGGTCTTCCTGGGCAAAAAGCCGCCCCAGCCAGCCTGGTGGCGGCGCGGGAGCACTTTCTGGGGCCTTCACGGCTTTGTCAACGAAACGCGATACATCTGTCATGTTTTCACCTTGCCGGGCCTTCCGTCCCGTTCAAATCATGGATTCAAGCTTTGCGCTGACTGCACTGTCGCTGTCGATTTCCGCGGCTTTGGCCGCCTGGGCTGCGCCCAAGGCTGCGCGTCGCCTTCAACTCTCGCGCGCCAAGCACCGTTCGCTGGCCGGCCACTCCCGCATGGCCAAGCGCCTGGCATCGTGGCTGCCGGGCTACGCGCTGCGCGAAGACGATTTCTTCGGGGCTGACGGTGCCGATGAAGCCCTGCGCCAGCAGCGCCGCGGCGCGCTTCAGAGGCTGGCGCTGCACTTCAAAGATCGTGTGCCCAACGGTGTGGCCATGACGCAGGCGGCCAAGACGCTGTTGGCCGATCTGGCCTTCACCAGCCGCTACCGGGTGCCATTTCAGTTCACCGATGAAATGGCACAGGCCCTGCAGACGAGCAGCTTCATCCAGTCCAGCCGCGGCCCTGTGTTGCGCGATGTCGACGGGCAGGAATGGATTGATGTGTCGGGCTCGTACGGCGTCAATGTGCTGGGCTACGAAACCTACAAGCGCTGCATCGAAGAGGCCGTGGTGCGCGCGGGTGAACTTGGCCCCGTCCTGGGTGCCTATCACCCCTGCGTACTGGAAAACGCTCAGCGCCTGGCGCGCATCTCCGGCCTGGACCAGGTGAGCTTTCACATGTCCGGCACTGAAGCGGTGATGCAGGCGGTGCGCTTGGCGCGCTACCACACGGGCCGGCAGCATCTGGTGCGCTTCTGCGGGGCTTACCACGGCTGGTGGGAAGATGTACAGCCCGGCCCAGGCAACCCTGCCGCCCCGCGCGAGACCTACACCCTCAAGGACATGGACGAGCGCAGCTTGTCGGTGCTGCGCAGCCACCGCAACATCGCCTGCGTGCTGATCAACCCACTGCAGGCCCTGCACCCGAATGCGCCTGCTCCGGGGGATTCGAGCCTTGTGGACAGTGGCCGCCGGGCCCAATACGACCGTGCGGCCTACACAGCATGGCTCAAGCGCCTGCGCGAGGTGTGCACCCAACGCGGCATCCTGCTGATATTCGACGAGGTGTTTCTTGGCTTCCGACTGGCCCCTGGCGGCGCGCAGGAATACTTCGGTGTGAAGGCCGATATGGTCACCTACGGCAAGACTCTGGGCGGTGGCCTGCCGGTGGGCGTGGTGTGCGGCAAGGCGGATTTGATGCAGCGATTCCGTACGCAGCGGCCCGCCGATATCTGCTTTGCACGCGGCACCTTCAATGCCCACCCCTATGTGATGGCGGCCATGAAGGCGTTCCTTGACCGCATGGAGCAGCCCTCGGTTCTGGCGTTGTATCAAGGCCTGGATGAGCGTTGGAATGCGCGCCGCGATGCTTTGAATGAACGCCTGGCCGCCCAGCAGCTGCCCGTGCGGGTGGCCAACATGAGCACCGTGTGGACCGTGCTCTACGAGCGCCCTTCGCGCTACAACTGGCTGCTTCAGTTCTATCTGCGCAAACACGGCTTGTGGCTGAGTTGGGTGGGCAGTGGCCGCATGATCTTCAGCCTGGACTTCACCGAAGTGGCGTATGAAGAAGTGGCGCAGCGATTTGTGGCCGCCGCCGCCGAGATGCAGGCCGATGGATGGTGGAGCGGCCCGGTGTTGAGCAACCGCGACATCCGCCGCCGCATCTTCAAGGAGATGTGGGGCTGGCGCCCTGCGTCGAATACCGCTTCAACGCAGGCGCCGCCTCCTGTGATGGACCTGCGCTGACTCTTGGGCCGTACGGCTCAGTGCTGCCGAACATGCAGCATGGGGTCGTACCGCTGGCCGCGCAACAGGGCCAGTGGGGCCTTGTGGTACAGCCACACATCATGGAAGGGGTCGGTGATGATCTTGGTGGCCCACACCAGACCCTTGAACAGGCTGTCCTGCAACCAAAGCTGCAGCACGCGGAACACCAGACCGGCCACGCCCAGTGCCAGCCAGGCCAGACCGACATCGTGGAGATAGCCCGCGGTGTCGGTGGCCGGCTCGATGAACCCAAACAGGGAGGGGCTGAAGTAAAGGGTCAGCGGCAGCAGCACCCAGGCTGACATCAGGGCCACCTTGCGGCGGATGTTGTACCCCACTTTGACGGCTTCCTTGAGCTCGTCGCTCATCTGGTTGACTTCGTCGTAACCGCGGGGCTCGAAGAAGAAGTGGCCGGCCTGCCGTGTGGTCATGCTCACGCACCACGCCAAAAGGGCAGCCCACGCGGGCTGGACGAACAACAAACCATAGGCCACCAGGAAGCTCAGCGCGCTGAGCAGGTGCAGGCTCTGGTTGATGCGGCAATGGTGATACAGGCGGTGGTCATCCCAGCGCTGGATGCGGAGTTCTTCAAGAAAACGACTCATGGCGGTTCAGGTGTGGAAGTTGGACCCACCCATGAATGTGCGGTGAAACGATGACGGCGGCGTGAAGGTGTGGTGACGATGCGAAGACGGTGCGGCTGTCATCATTTTGTTGCGCAAGGGCCTCAGGATGGCGTCATGGACATCGACCACACATCGGACCTGCAGATCGATCACTTCGAGCGGTACGGACGTCACCTGCGCATTGCTGTGGTGACTGAAACCTACCCGCCTGAAGTCAACGGCGTGGCGCTGACACTGCACCAGTTGGTGCAGCAGATGCTGATGCGCCAGCACAGCGTGCAGTTGATTCGTCTGCGTCAACCTGCTGATACAGCCGGCCAGCCGATGGCTGCTCACGCGGTTCAGGCGGCTCAGGAGGAGGGTCTGCATCCGATCGAACACGAGCCGCCCATCCTGATGCGCGGCATTCCGATCCCGCGTTACCCCGGCCTGCGTATGGGGGTGCCATGCAAGCAGGCGCTCGTGCGGCTTTGGTCAGTGCGGCGGCCCGATGTGGTGCACATCGCCACCGAGGGGCCCCTGGGGTGGTCGGCCCTGCGTGCAGCACAGCAACTCAAGCTGCCGGTGTCCAGCGACTTTCGCACCAACTTTCATGCCTACAGCCGCCACTATGGCGTGGGGGTGCTGTTCCGTACGATCATGCTGATCTTGCGGAAATTCCACAACCGAACCGACCTGACCATGGTGCCCACCGCCGCCTTGAGGGAAGAGTTGAACAAAGGCGGCTTCAAGCGGCTGACGGTGGTGGGGCGTGGCGTGGATGCGGGTGCCTTCAGCCCGCACCATCGCAGTGATGAACTTCGAAGGCAGTGGGGACTGCAGCCCCAAGACCCGGCCGTACTGGTGCTGGGGCGTGTGGCCGCGGAAAAGAACCTGCCCTTGGCCATTCGTGCCTTCCAGGCCGCGTTGGCGCAGTGCCCCAAGGCGCGGCTGATCGTGGTGGGCGACGGGCCCATGCGTCAAGCGCTGCAGGCCCAGTGGCCCGAGGCCGTATTCACCGGAATGCTGCGGGGTGCCGAACTGGCGCGTTGCGTGGCCAGTTGCGACCTGCTGCTGTTTCCTAGCGTGACCGAAACCTACGGCAATGTGGTGGTGGAGGCGATGGCCAGCGGCGTGCCGCCCGTGGCCTTCCACATGGCTGCAGCGGCTGAGCTGGTGCGCAGTGGCGTCAATGGCTGGACCGTCGCGCCAGGTGACGAGCGGTCGTTTGTCGACGCGGCTGTGCACGCCGTTGTCCAAGGGCCTGCCCGCAGCGCCGCTGGCGTTCGTGCACAGGAAACAGTGGCGGCCCTGGACTGGGCCGTCATTGCCCAGCAGTTCGAGCAGGCGCTGATGCAGTTGGTGGACGCCAGGCAGCGGCTGGCGTCCGCACCGGGCTTCAGCTTGACTTCTTGGGCCGGCCGGTCTTGATGACAGGCAGGGTTTCCAGCAGCGCCTTGAGCTGGGGCTCGCCCAGGCCCTGAAGGGCTTTGAGACCCGCGCGCAACACCTCAGACTTCTTGGTGGCTCGGCCAAAACCCATGGACCTTTGCTTGACCGAAGCGATGAGCTTGAAGTCGGATTCGGGCATCGTGAAACTGTCGCGCACCAGCTTGTCCTGCTTTTCCTTGGGTGGCTTGGCAGGCTTGGCGGCCTTGGCCGGCTTGCTGGCCTTGGCGGCCGGCTTCACGGGCTTGGCCACCGGTTTGGCCACCGGTTTGGCGGATGCGGGCGCGGGGCTCGCAGCCGCTGCGGTGGTGGGCGCTTTGGTGGCCGGCGTGGTGGCCTGTGGGTGGGTCTCAGTGGCTTTGACCGCCGCGGCCGCGGTCTTGGATGCGGTCCGCCGCACGGTCTTGGCCGGCGCCTTCACGGCAGGTTTGGCTGCAGTCTTGCGAGGCGCTGCAGGGTTGGCGATGGTCTTGCGGGTCACCATGTGGATTCTCCTCGTTAAGGTGTAAACAGTTTATACCGTTAATACCGTTAAAAGGCAAATCGATCATTCGCCCAGAAAGCGCTTCCGGTAGGCGGGGGTCATGCCGGCGATATCCAGGAGCATCGGCAAGTCTGCGCAGCCGAAGTCGCTGTCCCAGGCCGGCGCCCCCAGAACCTTGGCACCGCACTTCACATAACCCTTGACCAGGGGCGGCCAGTCCGCCGGTCCGTCCTGGGGCAGCAGGTGGACCGGCAGCGGAAGATGGGGCATCACGCGCAGGCTTTGCGGGGCCAGATGTGAGCCTTGCAATTCGCGCCACAGGCGTGCAGCGTTGGCGCCCCCATCGGCCATGCCCACACTGGCGCAGCCAATGGCATGCTGCGCCCCGTTGGCAATGAGAAAGCGCACCAAGTGCGACCACAGCATCAGAATCACGCCGCCCGTGCGCCATGGGCCTGCAATGCACGAGCGGCCCAGTTCAGCCATCGTGGGCCGCAAGCCATTCAGCGGTTGAATGTCGAATTCGGTCTCGGTGTAATACCGGCCCATGCGCCGTGCCGCATCAGGCAGCAGGACGCGGTAGGTGCCCACCACCTGTTCGGCTGATTCATCGGTGGCTTCCAG
>CAMCTE010000187.1 GCA_945878385.1 Azohydromonas lata NBRC 102462
GCATCTTCTTCAAGGACATGGCCCACTTGCTGGGCCTGGCGAGAGTCTGAGGCAATTCCCTGCACGCGGGCCGGTCAGCGGCCGCGTGGCACGATTGGACGGTGAATGATGATCGCCCTGAACGCATCGCATCGGCTCTAAGCAAAGTCCAAGGCGCCGCTTGGCTGCCCTGGGCGTGGCCGGTTGATGTCCGGTGGGCGGTGCTGCTCATCACGGGGGTTGCACTCTTGGGTGCGTGGGCCACGGAGATTGGCGCCTGGTACCTGGGTTTGGTTCAGCCCCCTTGGAAACCGCCGGATTGGGCGTTTGGCCCGATTTGGACCGCGCTGTATGTCACCACAGGATGGGCTGGGGTTCGCACCTGGCGGCGCCTGGAAGCGGGGCCTGATCAAAGCGCTTTCTTGTTGGCCTGCCTGATCAACGCGATGCTCAATGTGCTTTGGAGCACCTTGTATTTCACACTCCGCCGGCCGGATTGGGCGTTGTGGGAAGGCGTGGCCCTTTGGCTTTCCGCAGCCTGGGTGGCTACCTTGATGGCGCGCGTGGATCGGTTTTCTTCATTTCTGATGGTGCCGCACCTGGCATGGTTGGGCCTGGCGTGGGCGTTGAATCTGGCCACGGTGAGGCTCAATCCCCTGACGGGCAGTTGAGCCACACCATAGGCCAGTGCTCCGGTCGGATTTCGACTTGTGCCACCATTCCGGTATGCAGGCCGTTGCGCCTGTCGGTATTCAACTGGAGAAACCATGAGCAACACCAACCGCCGCGTATTCATCATGCAACTTGCTGCAGGCTCCTCTGTGCTGGCTGCCACCGCTGCAAGCGCACAGGCCAAGATCGAGGAGAACGATGCGCAGGCCACCGCAGTGGGTTACAAGCATGACACCACCAAGGTTGACGCCAAGAAGTTCCCCAAGCACGACAAGGCACAAAAGTGCAACAACTGCCAGCTCTACCAGGGCAAGGCCACTGATGCGTGGGGCGGTTGCCCCTTGTTCGGTGCCAAGCAGGTGGCAGGCAACGGTTGGTGCAGCGCCTACGCCAAGAAGGCCTGAAACGAGGCCATGCCTCACCTCACCGGAAGCACTGGCTCCGGTGGAGGTTGACATAACGGTCGTAATTGAAGCCGCGTCCGGTGGCCGTGTCCACCACGGCACCGGGCGCGCCTCCGACCAGCAAATTGCCCACCAAGCCCAGGTTGGGTTTGGGGATGACCAGCGTAGAAGCGCTCCCCAGCATTTCGCCCCGGCATTCAACGCTCAGAACATTCCAGGAATTGGGGACCCGGACTTCAGCCGGCGTGTCAAACGATGTGCTTTGACCCGCGCCCACCATGACGCACCGAGCTCCCACATTTTGAACCGGGCCACATGAAGTGGTGACCACGATGTGCGAGTGGCGGTTGTCAGGCATGAGTACGCTTGCGCAGCCCTGAAGCGTCAGCACGACTGTGGCGATGAGGGTAGAGCGAATCATGGCGGGGATCCAAGCTGGGTCAGATGAGGAATCGGTCTGAGCGGCGTGAACTTGAACCACACATTGGTTCTGGGATACATCCTTGACGGTTCCTCCGGTGGAATGGGGATCGGACGGGCTGCTCAAGGATCGCGGTCTCGTGTCGATTCTGCTCGGGAGAACGAGGCCCATCGACATGAACACCATTGCCCACTTCAAATTGTTGCTGCTGAGCGCCTGCCTGAGCCTGCTGGCCGGCTGCGGCGGTGGCTCTGGAGGGTGTGGTGGTGCTTCGGTTGGGGCTCTAGGCTCGCTGGTGTGCGGTTCGAGTGCGGCCAACCAGCCACCCACGGCCCAAATCGCAGCGCCCGCGGCTGTGACGGTGCGTACGCCTGTCACATTTGACGGAACAGGCAGCAAGGACCCTGATGGGCAGGCCCTGACCTACCGCTGGGAATTGGTGGCGAAGCCCGTGGGCAGTGAAGCGTCGCTGAGCGACATCACGACACCCAAGGCCGCCATCACCCCCGATGTTCCTGGCGCATACACCGTGCGGCTCACGGTCAGTGATGGCAAGGCTGACAGCGCCATTGCGAGCTACACCGTCACAGCGGCTCGCATCAACAACGCACCGTTGGCCAAGGCTGGCGAAGACATCACGGCCATCAATGGTGCTGAAGTGGTGCTCAACGGCACGGGCAGCAGCGACCCTGACGGCGACCTCATCAATTATCGGTGGGCCTTGGCCACGAAGCCTGCGGGCAGCATGGCGCAATTGGGCGGTTCACAGACCCCACGGCCCTTCTTCACGCCCGATGTGAGCGGCAGTTATGTCCTGTCATTGGTCACGAGTGACGGTGCGCTCAGCAGTGCGATGGCCTTTGTTACCGTGACCGCTGGCGCAGCCAATGTTGCACCTACAGCCGTGGCCACAGGCCCGACCTCGGTCGTGCTGGTAGGTTCTCGCGTGACGCTGGACGGATCGGCCAGCGTAGACCCCAATGGCGACATGTTGCGCTACAACTGGCGGTGGGTGTCCCGGCCCTTGGACAGCCTCGCAGTGCTGGGCTTTGACACCACGGCCCGCCCCGAATTCGTGCCTGATCAGCCCGGAGACTATGTGGTGGGCTTGGTGGTCAGCGACGGTCGCATCAATGGTTCCGAGCGCAATGTGACGGTGCGTGTGGCCCGGACTGCAACGCCCTCGGTGTCTGCTGGGGTCAACCAGTCGGTGTTGGTGGGGTCCACGATTGAGCTCGATGGTTCTGGTGCAGCGGTGGGTTCGGCCAGCGGCGTCAACGCCAGTCTGCTTTCCTATCTGTGGACCTTGGTTTCGCGGCCTGAATTGACGGCGGGCGCCGTCGGGCCATCGATTGCGAATGCCGCATCCATCAAGGCGCAATTCATTCCGGACGCCGCAGGAACCTATGTGTTTCGTCTGACCGTTACGGATTCGCAGGGCAATCGCTCGAGTGACATCATTTCCGTTCGAGTGTCGCAGCGCAATGCGCCGCCGGTGGCCAATGCTGGAGGAAACAAAACCGCCTTTGTTGGTGAAACGGTCATGATGGATGCCGGCGGTAGCCGTGACGCCAATCCGGGTGATGTGTTGCGGTATGCCTGGCAGCTGATTTCCAGCCCCACCCTGCCTGCGGCCAGCGCGGCCAAGCTCAGCCCGGCCGGCAACGCGGCAGGCACGACATCTTCGAGCAAGGTCGTGGCGTTCACTCCAGATGTGCCGGGCACCTATGTGCTGGGGCTGGTGGTCAATGATGGAATCGATTCGAGTGAGATGTCCTTGGCCACCATCACGGTGCGAGCGAACAATCAGGCGCCGCGCGCGGTGGTGACGGGCAGGAACACGGGTGTGGTGGGTTCGGTCATCACTTTCGATGGGCGCAGCAGCACCGACGATGCGTCTGTTCAGCTGCTGACCTACAGCTGGCGTTTGGAGATCAAGCCCAAGGACAGCACGCTGGTGTTGAGGGACTCGACGCTCTCTGTGCTGGCTTTGATTCCCGATCAGCCTGGTGAGTATGTGCTGCGCCTGCAGGTGGATGACGGCTCATTGAAGAGCCAGGATGAGCCCTTCGTGTTCACCGTGACACCCAGGCCCACCGGGGGTGCTGGTACCGGCGGCTGAGCGCGCGCCACCAGCGCAAGCCGCTGACCTGAAGCAGCGGCACCGACTAAACTGACTGGCTTGGTTGTATTCAGGCTTCGTGATCAGCACGGGTTGGGTGCACCGCCGGCGTGGCGAAATCGGTAGACGCAAGGGACTTAAAATCCCTGCCTTCGGGGTGCGGGTTCGAGTCCCGCCGCCGGCACCAAGACTTCAAGATTCGTCGTTTGGTTCCGATCCATCGTCATCGGTATCTTGGGCAGCCCTACCCGGCTGCATGCGCATGATCAAGTCAGGTTCAGCCGCGTTGGTCCTCTTGGCCATGCTCACCTCAGGTTGTGGAGGCGGCGGCGGTGGAGGTTCGCCCACCTATTCCCTGGGCGGGACGGTGGCCGGTCTGGGCAGTGGCCGCCAACTGTTGGTGCTCAGCGGAGCCGGCACACAGGTCACGATTTCCTCCAACGGAAACTTTCGATTTCCGGACCACCTGCCGCAGGGTGCCAAGTACGGATTGGTCATTCAGCAGCAGCCGTTGAGCCAGACCTGCCTGGTGGCCAATGGCAGCGATTCCGTTGGGATCAAGGCCGATGTTTCGAACATCACAGTGGTATGCGCTGACAACCCCGCGTTGCTGGGTGGGCAGGTCAGTGGCCTTCCGGCAGGCGCATCGGTGACGATTGCCAGTTCATCGGTCTCAAGTGTCACAGTCAGCGCCAACGGTACCTACAACCTGCCGGTGCGGCCGGCTCCTGGGAACAACTACTCCGTATCGGTCATAACGCAGCCGATGGGCGCCACCTGTGTGGTTGGGAATGCGTCGGGCACTGCCGGCAGCGTCGCAGTGACGAATATTGATGTGAGCTGCAGTCGTGCAAGCCTCACCGTGGGAGGCGACCTGTCGGGACTCGCCTTGGGGCAGCAGGTTCAACTCAAGCTCACGGGCAGCGGGGTGCCCTCGTCCTTGCTCAGCCTGGGTCTCAATGGCACCTTCAGTTTTTCATCTCCAATCACCTATGGCGGTGACTATGTGGTGACGGTGGAAGCACAACCAACAGGTCAGACGTGCTCTTTGGGCAACGCGGTGGGGCAGGGCATCATGAATCCGGTTTCCCAATTGCGGGTGAGTTGCACAGGCAACCGGCACAGCCTGGGAGGGAGTGCAACCGGCTTGGCTTCAATGCCGGGCGGTCAGCCTCTGGTGCTTCGCAATGGCGGCGACTCTGTCAGCATTGCCTCGAATGGACCATTCCGGTTTCCTGCGCTGTTGGCTGATGCCGCGAGCTATTCGGTCACGGTGGCCAGTCAGCCGACGGGGCAGACCTGCAGCCTGACGAATGATTCGGGAACGGCAGTGACTGCGCCCGTCAGCACGGTGGTCGCCCAGTGTCTCTCGTTCGTATGGCGCAGCCGACTGATTGCGGGCTCGGGTGTGGCCGGGCATCTCGACGATGTGGCCGGAGCTGCGCGGTTCTCCTCACCATCGGCGGTGGTGGTGGGGCCTCGCGGAGACCTGTTGGTGGCCGACTTCAGCTCGTCTCGGGTTCGCATGGTGACGATGCCTCTGGGGGCCGTATCCACGCTGGCGGGTTCCTCGGTGCCGGGGTTGGTGAACAGCGTGTCACCCTTGTCGGCCTCCTTCCGTGCGCCTGCCGGCTTGGCGGTCGATGCCGCCGGTAATGTGTTTGTGGCGGACTCAGGCAACCATGTGATTCGTCGCATCGCGGCAGGGACGGGTGAGGTCACCACCTGGGCTGGATCGGGCGCGGCCGGCTATGCGAACGGCTTGGGGGGTGTGGCGCAATTCAACAATCCGCGTGGCATGGCCATTGACGCGGCCGGTCATCTTCTCGTCGCTGATACCGGCAACCATGTGGTGCGCAGGATCGCCCCGGATGGCACGGTCAGT
>CAMCTE010000188.1 GCA_945878385.1 Azohydromonas lata NBRC 102462
GGTTTTGCGTGAGCAGGGTTGGGAAGTGCATGTGTATGGCGTGCCTGCCTATTCCACCTTGGGGTGGACGAATTGGATGGGGGGCGACCCGCTGCTGAACACCTTTGCGCGGGGTTCGGCGATTGAACTGGCGCGCCTGATGTTCCATGAGTTGGCGCATCAGGTGGTCTATGCCGCAGGCGATATGGCCTTCAGCGAGGGCTATGCCACCGCAGTGGAACAGTTGGGCTTGGCGCATTGGGCTTCGCACCCCATGGCGCAGGCGATCCGTGTAGAGGACTGGACCGCTTGGCGGCGCCGACAGGAACAGCGGCGTGAACTTCAAGCCCTGCTTCAGGCCCACAAGGCCGAACTGTCGGCGCTGTATCGCAGTCGCATGGCCGATGGGGCACGGCGTGAACGCAAGCTGCAATTGCAGGCGCAATTGCAGCAGCGGTATGAGGCGCTTCGTGACGGCCCTTGGAACGGCGACCGCGCGTTTGACGCGTGGGTGGGCCAACTGAACAACGCGGCGCTGGCCCTGCAGGGCAGCTACCAGGATCTGGTGCCAGCATTCGTGGCCTTGTTCGAGCGTGAGGGGCGAGATTTCTCCCGCTTTCACGCAGCCGCGAAGGCACTGGCCGCATTGCCTGCGGCCGAACGGGACCAGGTTCTGCGGTCCCTGTGCGCCTCATGCAAGCCCCAGCAAGCGCCCCGGAGCGCAGGACCTTCCTAGAATGCGTCAATGTCTGCCGTCACCTTCAACCGCGTCGAGAAAACCTACACCGGCGCACGCGGCTCGTTCAAGGCCCTGGATGGTGTGTCCTTCCAGATCGAGCCCGGCGAGTTTTTCGGCCTTCTGGGGCCCAACGGCGCAGGCAAGACCACGCTGATCAGCGTACTGGCGGGTCTGGCCCGCGCCAGCGCCGGGACTGTGACGGTGATGGGCCACGATGTGGTGAAAGACTACGCTGCGGCGCGCAAAGCGCTGGGCATCGTGCCGCAGGAACTGGTGTTCGATCCCTTCTTCAGCGTGCGCGAAACCCTGGTCATCCAAAGCGGCTACTTCGGTGTGCGCCACAACGACGCGTGGATCGATGAACTGCTTGAAGGTTTGGGCCTGGCGGACAAGGCCGGCGCCAATATGCGGCAACTCTCGGGCGGCATGAAGCGCCGCGTGCTGGTGGCGCAGGCCCTGGTGCACCGGCCGCCCGTGATCGTGCTGGATGAACCCACGGCCGGTGTGGATGTGGAGTTGCGACAGACCCTGTGGCAGTTCATTTCGCGGCTGAACAAGCAAGGTCACACCGTACTGCTGACCACCCACTACCTGGAAGAGGCCGAGGCCTTGTGCGGCCGCATTGCCATGCTCAAGAAGGGTCAGATCGTGGCGCTGGACCGCACCGAGAACCTCTTGGCCGGCACGGCCAGCACCATGCTGCGCTTCAAGACCGACCAAACCCTGTCGGCGACATTGGCTGCGCAGGCCCGCGTCACTGGGCGCAGCGTGCAACTGCAGGCCCACGATGCGCAGGAGGTGGAAGCCCTGCTCAAGCAGCTGCGGGAACAGGGCGTGCGGGTCGAAGATCTGGAGATCGGCCGAGCGGATCTGGAAGATGTGTTCCTGGAGATCATGCAGAACCCGAGCCATCATTCGAGCGCAAGCGTCCAAGCTGCCGATGCACTTGGAGCCGCGGCATGAGCGCGGGCTTCACCTTCGAGGGTGCCGGGACGCTGTTCCGCAAAGAAGTGCTGCGTTTCTGGAAGGTCAGCTTCCAGACCATCGGTGCCCCGGTGCTCACCGCCCTGCTTTACCTGCTCATCTTCGGCCATGTGCTCGAAGACCATGTGCAGGTGTACGACAGCGTGGGCTACACCGGCTTTTTGCTGCCGGGCCTGGTGATGATGAGCGTGCTGCAGAACAGCTTTGCCAACACCAGCAGCTCGCTGATTCAGAGCAAGGTCACCGGCAACCTCGTGTTTTTGTTGGTCACGCCTTTGTCGCATTGGGCGTGGTTTTCGGCTTATGTCGGTGCAGCCATGGTGCGGGGCTTGGCGGTGGGCTTGGGGGTGTTCGCGGTGACGGCGGTCTTCGTGCGCGTTTCCTTCGTGGAGCCCTGGTGGATCATCACCTTTGCGGTGCTCGGCTCGGGCCTGTTGGGCTCCATGGGCCTGATTGCAGGCTTGTGGGCTGAGAAGTTCGATCAGATGGCTGCATTCCAGAACTTCATCATCATGCCGATGACCTTCCTGGCCGGGGTGTTCTATTCCATCCACTCCCTGCCGCCTTTTTGGCAGCACCTGAGCCGCTTCAATCCCTTTTTCTACATGATCGATGGCTTCCGGCGCGGCTTCTTCGGGCAGTCGGATGTGTCGCCCTGGTTCAGCCTGGGGGTGGTGGGCACCGCCTTCGTGCTGGTGGCCGGATTCACGCTGAGCCTGTTGGCGCGCGGCTACAAGATCCGCGCCTGAAGCAGCACAGGCACACCCGTACCGCCCGGCCACTAGGGTTACCCCTGGTCGATACAATGAGCCCACTATGGCAGACCCCACGCCCCAAGAGGTGCGCACCTACATCGCGCACGGCCTTTCCTGTGAACACTTGGAAGTCGAGGGCGACGGTCGTCACTTCTTCGCCACCATCGTGTCCGGCGAATTCGAAGGAAAGTCGCGCGTGGCGCGTCATCAGCGCGTGTACGCCGCACTGGGCGACCGCATGCGCGAACAGATCCACGCGCTTTCCATGAAGACGCTCACGCCGGCTGAATGGCAGGCGCAAGGCTGATCGATGGACCAGTTGCTCATACGTGGGGGGCGCACGCTCAATGGTGAGGTGCGCATCGCCGGCGCCAAGAACGCCGCGCTGCCCGAGTTGTGCGCTGCGCTGCTGACGGCAGAGCCTGTGGTGCTGCGCAATGTGCCGCACCTGCAGGATGTGGCTACCATGCTCAAACTGTTGCGCCACATGGGCGTGCAGGCGCAAAGGGCCGAGCCTGAATCGGACGAACTGCATCTGAACGCTGCGGTGCTGGACAAACCCGAGGCGCCGTACGAGATGGTCAAGACCATGCGGGCGTCCATCCTGGTGCTGGGGCCGCTGCTGGCCCGAACTGGTCGTGCGCGGGTGTCCCTGCCGGGTGGCTGCGCGATCGGCTCGCGCCCCGTGGACCAGCACATCAGAGGCCTGCAGGCCATGGGGGCCGAGATCACGGTGGCCCATGGGTACATCGAAGCCCGCGTACCGACGCCGAGTGGCCGCCTGCAGGGTGCGCGCATCACCACCGACATGGTGACGGTCACGGGCACCGAGAATTTGCTGATGGCGGCGGTACTGGCCGAAGGCACCACGGTGCTGGACAATGCCGCGCAGGAACCTGAGGTGACCGACCTGGCCGAACTGTTGGTGGCCATGGGCGCGGGCATTGAGGGCATCGGCACCCGCCGATTGGTGGTGCAGGGAGTGGAAAAGCTCCATGCACCGCGCACGGTTCAAGGCGAAGGCCACGACATCATCGCCGACCGCATCGAGGCGGGCACCTTCCTGTGTGCGGTGGCCGCCACTGGCGGGCAGGTGCTGCTGCGCGGTGCCCGTGCAGACCACTTGGAAGCCGTCATCGACAAGCTGCGCCAAGCCGGAGCCCAGATCGAATCGGCGCCTGAAGGCATTCGCATCACCGCATCCGGCCGGCCCAAAGCCGTGGGCTTTCGCACCAGCGAGTACCCGGCCTTTCCCACCGACATGCAGGCGCAGTTCATGGTCGTGGACTGCATTGCCGATGGCTTGGCCACCATCACCGAAACCATCTTCGAAAACCGCTACATGCATGTCAACGAGCTGGTTCGCCTGGGCGCGAACATCGTGGTGGACGGGCACACCGCGGTGGTGCAGGGCGTGCCGCGCCTGTCGGGCGCCCAGGTGATGGCCACTGATCTGAGGGCTTCAGCCAGCCTGGTGATTGCCGGCCTCGTGGCCGAGGGCGAAACCCTGGTGCAGCGCATCTATCACCTGGACCGCGGTTACGACCGCATGGAGCGCAAGCTGCGCGAACTGGGCGCGGACATCGAACGCATCAAAGGCCCGTCCATCTGAGTCGGGCTGGTGACGGCTCCGCATTTTTTCAGCACACCCACCATGATCACACTGGCCCTTTCCAAGGGACGCATCTTCGAGGAAACGCTGCCCTTGCTGCGCGCAGCGGGCATCGAGGTGTTGGAAGACCCGGAGACCTCACGCAAGCTGATCCTGCCCACCAACCGCGCCGATGTGCGGGTGGTGCTGGTGCGCGCCACCGATGTGCCCACCTATGTGCAGTACGGCGGGGCCGACCTGGGCGTGGCGGGCAAGGATGTGTTGCTGGAGCATGGCGGCAGCGGCCTGGTGCAACCCTTGGATTTGAAGATTGCCCGCTGCCGCATGAGTGTGGCCGTGCGCGACGACTTCGATTACGAGGCCGCCGTGAAGCAGGGCTCGCGCATACGCGTGGCCACCAAGTACACCCAGGTGGCGCGCCAACACTTCGCCGACAAGGGCGTGCATGTGGACCTGATCAAGCTCTATGGCTCGATGGAACTCGCGCCTTTGACAGGGCTGGCCGATGCCATCGTGGACCTGGTGTCCACCGGCAGCACCCTCAAGGCCAATCACTTGGTGGAGGTGGAGACCATCATGCGCATCTCTTCCCGCCTGGTGGTGAACCAGACCGCGCTGAAGACCAAGGTTAAACACATCGGGCCGCTGATCCAGGCCATCGAGTCGGCCATCGCACGGGATTGAGCGACCTTCATGAACACCCCAATCCATCGACTGAGCACCGCCGACGCGGATTTCGAAGCCCGATTCCAGAAGCTGCTGCATTGGTCTGACGAGCAGGATGAGGCCATCGAGCAGCGTGTGGCTGCCATCCTGGCCGACGTGCGGCTGCGAGGCGACGCTGCGGTGCTGGAGTACACCGCGCGGTTCGACGCGCTGAACGCGGACGGCATGGCCGATTTGGAGCTGAAGGCCGAGGATTTTGCGCGCGCGTTCGAGGCCATCACGCCCGCCCAGCGCGACGCGCTGCAGCAAGCCGCTGCCCGCATCCGCCGCTACCACGAGCGCCAGCTGCAGGCCAATGGCCAGAGCTGGCAGTACCGTGATGAAGACGGCACGCTGTTGGGCCAGAAGGTCACGCCACTGGACCGCGTGGGCATTTATGTGCCTGGGGGCAAGGCGGCCTACCCTTCATCCTTGCTGATGAACGCCGTGCCGGCCCATGTGGCCGGCGTGGATGAGATCATCATGGTGGTGCCCACACCGCGCGGTGAGCGCAACACCCTGGTGCTGGCTGCTGCGCATGTGGCGGGTGTCACGCGGGCCTTCACCATCGGTGGCGCGCAGGCCGTGGCTGCTCTGGCCTACGGTACGGCCACCGTACCCAAGGTGGACAAGATCACCGGCCCGGGCAATGCCTATGTGGCCAG
>CAMCTE010000189.1 GCA_945878385.1 Azohydromonas lata NBRC 102462
TGCCCCGCTTCGGCCACTTGCCAGCGGCCCAAGCGCGTCACGGTGGCCAGGGCATCGTCCAGCCGCGTGTGGGTCTGCGAAATCGAACCCAGGCTCACGCGGTAGACACCGGTCAGGGGTTGAAAGCTCAGCCGCCACTGCCGCTCCACCCGCGCCACCCGGGCATCCCGCCAATACCAGCGGGGGCGGAACAGCGCGGCCATGGCTTGAAAATACAGCGGTACCCCACGGTTGAGCGCGTCTTCCACCACCGGCGGCAGGTGCACCCGCAGGTCGAAATCCAGAAGCACGGCACCATCTTCGCGTCGCAGGCTCAGGGTCTGAACTTCCACGCCCGGCGCATCGGGCCGGCCCTGGGCCTGTGCTGGTGGCGTTGCGGTACCCAGCCCCACCCAGCTGGCTGCACCCCACGCCGCACCCCACGCCGCACCCGCGCGCAGCACCGCCCGCCGCTGGGGGGCGCTGTGCTTGCCCGAAGGCGCGGCCAAGGGGCCTGCTTGCGGGTGCTCGTGGTTCGGGGGTTGAGGCAGGGTCAAGGCTTGTGAAGCAGGGCGTAGAAGAAGCCGTCGCAGGCCGGGTTGGGCCCACCGGATGCGAAACCCGCACCCGCCGTTTCATTGTCGACCAGGGGCAGCAGGTGCCCCGGTGATGTCGGGTCGACCAGCGCCCGCGGCAGGCTGTGCCGTTGCAAAAAAGCGTCGATTTGGTCACTTCCCTCGGCCTTGAACACCGAACATGTGGCGTAAAGCAGACATCCCCCCGGCTTCACCAGGGGCCACAGCGCATCCAGCAATTCCGCCTGCAGGCGTGCCAAATTGGGAATGTCGCTGTCGCGCCGCAGCCATCGTGCATCCGGGTGGCGGCGCACGATGCCCGATGCGCTGCAGGGGGCGTCCAAGAGCACCGCGTCAAAGGGTTCACCGTCCCACCAGTTGGGCACCGAACGGGCATCGGCGGCGCGCAATTGCACGCTGCTGCCCCGCGCCGGCAGGGCCAGGCGGCTCAGGTTCTCCTGCGCGCGCACCAAGCGCTGCGCGTCGGCATCCAGGGCCCACAAGTCCATATCGGCCAATTCCAGCAGGTGGGCCGTCTTGCCGCCCGGCGCCGCGCAGGCGTCCAGCACCCTGGGCCTCGTCCTGATGTCCGGCGTTCCCAGCGTTCCAAGCGTGCCCAGGCCCCCCAGCAGCAGGGGCGCCGCCAGTTGCGCGGCCGCGTCCTGCACCGACCAATCGCCCTGCGCAAAGCCTGGAATCTGATCCACCGGCGCTGCGCGCTGCAGCACCGCGGCCTGGGGCAGGCCAGGTGCGGCTCGGCCATCGGCGACCGCAGCATGCGGCAAGGCCAGCGCCTGCCAACCCCATCCACCATCATCCAGGCGGGGCGCCAGCGCCCCAAGCCCACCGCGGCGGGCATTCGCGCGCAGCGTCATGGGCGGATGATCCTTTGCAGCGGCCATGATGGCGCTGGCCTGCTCGGGCCAATCGCGTTCCAGTCGCCGCACCCACCACGCGGGGTGGTTGTGGCGGCCTTCGGGCGTCCTGCGAACCAGTTCCTGCAGTTCGCTGCCTCGGCGCAGGGCATTGCGCAGCACGGCGTTCACGAAGCCCTTGCTGTGCGGGGCCATGCGCGCGGCGCACTTCACCGCTTCATCCACCAGGGCGTGCGCCGCATAGGGCGGTGCATCGGCCGGCCACAGCAGCGCCAGCGCGCAGGTCAGCAGCGCGTCCACTTCAGGGGCTGGCTTGCGCGGCACCAGGTTTTGGCGTGCCGCCTCGGCGCTGCCGCGCCAGCGCATCACATGAAAGCCCAGGGCCTGGCAGCCCGCTCGCAGCGGCGGTGGAACCTGCTGCAGCGCGTCGGGCATCGAGGAGCCTGCGCGCACCTTCATCAGCAGTCGCGCCGTGTGTTCAAGTTGCTGGTGCAGGGCGGGCGCGCCGCTGGTTCGGGTCATGCGATCAGTCTATCCGCCGCAGCACCGCCCCCCCTGGCGCAAAGCGAAGGGCTGCACCTGTCAATAGCTGTCGGATGTCAAGGGTGCTGTCAGGGCCATCGGCACGCGTCCCGGTTCACGAGCACAATGAGTGGCGGAAGTCGTTCTTGTGCAGTACCGGCGTCTTCCTTCATGGGCCCAACCGCCCGTGCGCTGCGCACCGCAGCCTTCCAGGAGCACACTCCAAATGTCCACCGTTACCCTCAAGGGCATCTTCCGCTCGGAAGAAGAGCTCAACCGCCTGCCCGCCTCCGAACGCATCCGCTACCGCCTGATCGGTGCCGACTGCCGCTACCACGCCAACGACAACATCGCCGCGCACATCCGCGAGGGTGAGCTCGAAGAGCTCAAGGCCGAAGTGGCCAAGAAGATGCAAGGCGTCCTGCAGTCGCTGGTGATCGATACCGAAAGCGACCACAACACCAACGAAACCGCCAAGCGCGTGGCCAAGATGTTCGTGGAAGAGGTCTTCCGTGGGCGGTATGTGGCCATGCCCTCGGTCACCGAATTCCCCAACTTCTCGCGCTTGAACGAACTGATGATCGTGGGCCCGATCAAGGTGCGCAGCGCTTGTTCGCACCACCTGTGCCCCATCTTGGGCCGGGTGTGGATCGGCATCATGCCCAATGAGTTTTCCAACCTCATCGGCCTGTCCAAGTACGCCCGCATCTGCGATTGGGTGATGAGCCGTCCGCAGATCCAGGAAGAAGCCGTCACCATGCTGGCCGAAGAACTGCAGAACCGCGTGAAGCCCGACGGCCTGGCCATCGTGATGGAGGCCGACCACTTCTGCATGCATTGGCGTGGTGTGAAGGACGACGAATCGGTGATGACCAATTCCGTCATGCGCGGCGCCTTCCTGCGCGACGCCAACCTGCGCCGCGAGTTCCTGGCCTTGATGGCTGGCAAGAACCGCCACTGAGCCCTGAACGGTCCAAGGCAAGGAAGAGCACGACATGCTGGTGCGCCTGATGTACTGCAGCCGTTCCGCGCCCGGCGTGGACGGAGAGGAATTGGCGCTTTTGCTGCGCCAGTGCCGCAGCCACAACGGCGACGCCGGCATCACCGGCATGCTGTGCTTTTCCGAGGGCTTGTTCATCCAGGTGCTGGAAGGTGGCCGCGCGGCGGTCAACCAGCTTTACCAGCGCATCCTGGCCGATACGCGCCACACCGATGTGGTGCTGCTCGTCTACGAGGAAATCAGCCAGCGCCGCTTCGCCGGCTGGACCATGGGGCAGGTCAACATGGCCCGCATCAACACGGCCATGCTGCTGAAGTATTCAGAGAGGCCCTCGCTGGACCCGTACTCCGTGTCCGGGCGCGTCACCATGGCGCTGTTCGAGGAAATGCTGGCCACTGCGTCGGTGGTGGGCGACCGCTGAGCCCAGCCCGCGGGCCTGACGCTCAGATCGTCGAAGCGGCGCCCAAGTCGAACACCCGCCGCAGCAGCCGTGTGGGCCACTGCGCGAGGGCAGCGTTGTAGACCTTCACCGCATCGTTGTAGAGCTGCCGCCCGAAGCGCATGCGCCGCTCGGCTTCGCTGATGCCAGCCAGCCGTTCCAGCATGCCCGGTGAAAGGCGCAGCGCCGGGTCGCGTTCCACCTGCGCAATCACAGCGGAAAGCGCCGCCTGCAAGCCCACTTCGGCCACCGCCACGCGGGCGGGAACCTGGGCATCCGCCGGCCGGGCCTTGAGCACTTCCGAGGCCGCCAGGATGGCGCTGCTGGCCTCATCCACCGCCTGCAGCACTTCGGGTTCGATCGAAGGGTGCGCCACGGGGCGCAGCAGCGTCAGCAGGCCCGCAATCAGTTCGTCACGCCGCTGCACCGCCTCTTCAATCTGCTGTGCGGCCTGACCGATCTGGCTGCGCAGTCGCTGAAGGCGGTTGTACGCCCCCAAGGACCAAAAGAACAGCACCGCCACGATGCCCAGCAGGGTCCACTGAAACGAGTCCATGCGTGTTGCAGGTTCAGGCCGCGGCGCGGTAGCGCAGCCAACCTTGAGCGCGCAATTCGCAGGCCGGGCAAGTGCCGCAGCCATGGCCCCATTCGTGCCGCTGATCACGCACTCCCAGGTAGCAGGTGTGCGTGTGCTCCTGGATGATGGCCTGCAGCGCGGCACCACCCAATTGCTCGCTCAAGGCCCAGGTCTGGGCCTTGTCGATGAACATCAGCGGAGTCTCCACCGTCATCGGTGTGGCCAAGCCCAGGCTCAACGCCACCTGCAGCGCCTTGAGCGTGTTGTCCCGGCAGTCGGGGTAGCCCGAATAGTCGGTTTCGCACATGCCGCCCACCAACACGCTGGCCCCACGCCGGTAGGCCACCACCGCAGCCAGATTCAGGAACAACAGGTTGCGCCCGGGCACGAAGGTGTTGGGCAGGCCGTTGGCCTGCATCTCGATGGCGCGTGCTTCGGTCAGTGCGGTGCTGCTGATCTGGCCCAGCAGGCCAAGGTCCAGCAGGTGGTCCTCACCCAGCTTGGCGCCCCAAGCGGGAAACGCGTCGGTCAGCGCCTGCCGCACCACGCCGCGGCACTGAAGTTCCACCCGGTGGCGCTGGCCGTAGTCGAAGCCGATGGTCTCGACCTGCGCGTAGCGCGACAGCGCCCAGGCCAGGCATGCCGTGGAATCCTGCCCCCCGGAGAACAGCACCAGCGCGGTTCGAGGGTCGGTGCCGGCGCCCTGCGCGGCGTTCATCGGGGCCCCCATCAGCCGCGCACCTCGCCTTGGCCCAGCACCACCCACTTCTGTGAGGTCAGCCCTTCCAGGCCCACGGGCCCACGGGCGTGGAATTTGTCGGTGGAAATGCCGATTTCCGCGCCCAGCCCGTATTCGAAGCCATCGGCAAAGCGAGTGCTGGCATTGACCATCACGCTGGCCGAATCCACTTCACGCAGGAAGCGCATGGCATTCGGGTGGTTCGTGGTGAGGATGGCGTCCGTGTGGTGCGAACCATACCGGTTGATGTGGTCGATAGCCTCATCCAGGCTGTGCACCACCTTCACGCTGATCACTGGCGCCAGGTATTCCTCGAACCAGTCCTGCTCACTGGCCTGAACCACGCGTGCGCCGGGGACGGCCTGAAGCAGCGCGGCCGCAGCGGCGTCGCAGCGCATCTCCACACCCTTGGCCGCGAATACCGCCCCAATGCGCGGCAGAAAGGCCGCAGCCTGCGCCGCATGCACCAGCAAAGACTCGGTGGCGTTGCAGGGGCTGTACTTCTGGGTCTTGGCGTTGTCGGTTACCCGCACCGCCAGGTCCAGGTCCACTGCTTCGTCGATGTAGGTGTGGCAGTTGCCGTCCAGGTGCTTGATCACCGGCACGCGGGCCTCGGTGCTGATGCGCTCGATCAGGCCTTTTCCGCCGCGCGGAATGATCACATCCACGTGCTCGGGCATGGCAATCAGGCGCCCCACGGCGGCGCGGTCGGTGGTCTCCACC
>CAMCTE010000190.1 GCA_945878385.1 Azohydromonas lata NBRC 102462
TGTTCGCATTGAGCTTTTCCATGATGTTGGCGCGGTGCGCTTCCACCGTCTTGATGCTGATGCCCAGGTCGTCGGCAATCTGCTTGTTCAGGCGGCCAGCCACGATGCGCTCCAGCACTTGGCTTTCGCGGGTCGTCAGGCGAGACAGCAGGGCGTCGCGGCTGGCCTGCTCCTGGTGCTGGCTGAAGGCCGAGCGGGCCTGCTCCAACATGCGCTCCACCAAACCCAGCAGCTCGGCTTCCTTGAAGGGCTTTTCGATGAAGTCCATCGCGCCCTTCTTCATCGTGGACACCGCCATGGGCACATCGCCATGGCCGGTGATGAATACGATGGGCAGCGGGCTGCGGCGCTCCAACAGACGGTCCTGGAGTTCCAGGCCGCTCATGCCGTCCATGCGAATGTCGGCAATCAGGCAGGCCACCTCGCGCGGGTCGAAGCGGGACAGGAAAGACTCTGCGGAGTCGAAACACTTGACCCGGTAGTCCTTGCCTTCAAGCAACCACTGGAGAGAGTCGCGAACGGCTTCGTCGTCATCAACGACATACACCGTGCCTTTCTTGGGGATCAAACTCATGTGTTCAAGCCGATGTGGATGCTTCGGGTCGCCTGCGCCCATCGGAATCCGCAGGCGCATCGAAGGCAATGGCTGCGTCCACCGGCAAGGTGAATGAAAAACGGCAACCGCTGACCTGATCCCCATTGTAGAGGTTCTCCGCAGTCAGCCGGCCACGGTGGGATTCCACGATCGAGCGGCACAGGCTCAGGCCGATGCCCAGGCCTTCTCGCTTGGTGGAGAAGAAGGCTTCGTAGATGCGTCCCAGCACATCCCCGGCCATGCCGGGCCCGTTGTCGGTGATGCTGAATTCGACGACACCGCCCTGGTCGCCAGTGTGGCGCGGCACCACCCTCAATTCGATGCGCCGGCGGGCCGGTGGCATGTCGGCCAGGTCGATGGCCTCGGCCGCGTTCTTCACCAAGTTGAGCACCACCTGTTCGATCAGGATGGGGTCACACATCAGTTGCGGCATGCGTTGGGCCACATAGGTGTTGAGTTGCACCTTGCGCCTTCGCAGGTCGATATTGGCCAGCTCCACCGCGTCTTCGATGATCGTGCGCGCGTCCGAGGGCTGGCGCTGGGGCTCGCTGCGCTTCACGAAGGCTCGGATGCGGTGGATGATCTGCCCGGCGCGCTCGGCCTGGCGCGCGGTCTTCTCCAGCGCCGCAATCAGGTCGTCCTTGCCGATGGCGTCCTCACGCACGCGGTTGACCATGCCGTTGCAGTAGTTGTTGATGGCCGTCAGCGGCTGGTTGAGCTCGTGGGCCACCGAACTGGCCATCTCCCCCATGGTGACCAGGCGGCTGGTCACCTGCGCCTTTTCGGCCTGCTGCGCGGTGGCTTCCTCGGCGCGGCGCCGCGCGGTGATGTCGGTGGCGATGATCATCTGCACCAGGCGCCCGTCGGTCCACTGCAGGTAGCGCAGCCGTACATCGAACCACTTCTGCAGGCCCTCGATCTGGACCTCGCGCGGGTCGCTGCCCGTTTCGGTGATGCTGTCGGCGGGCATGCCCGACCATTGGTCCTCGTCTTCACCCGCTTCGGCCATCGGGAAGGCGGGGTCGGGCGCGCTGCCTTCGCTGAGCAGCAGATGCCCGCGCGGGCTGCTGCCGAACCACACCCGGTAAGACCGGTTGGCGAACAGCAACTCCCCGCTGCGCATGGCCACCACGCTCACCGCGGCATCCAGCCCCTCGAGCACGGTGGTGAAGCGTTCATGCGAGGCGGTGAGCTGGTCGCGCACGCGCTTGGCCTCGGTGATGTTGGTCATCGAGGTCATCCAGCCGGTTTGCTCTCCGCGGTGGTCCACCAGTCGCGACACATACATGCGCGCATCGAAGATGTCGCCATCCTTGCGGCGCACCTTCACCTCGATGCCGCCGGCTGGCGTGCGGCCCATCAGTTCCTGTTGCAGAAACTGCATGGTTTCATCGATGCGGTCGGGCAGCCAGTAGGGGTAGGGCGGCAGGTGGCCGATCAGGTCTTCCTGGGTGTAGCCGGTCATTTCACAGAAGGCGCGGTTCACATAGGTGATGCGCCCTTCCATGTCCATGGCCCGCATGCCGGTGAGGATGGAGTTCTCCATCGCGCGCCGGAAGTTCGTCTCCTGCACCAAGGTGGCCTGCATCTGGTTGCGCCGGCGCAGGTGCTGCAGCGAACCCAGCAGCATCCAAACCGTCAGGGCCGACAAGCCCACCACCATCCAGAACAGCGTGTTGCCGATGAGGTTGGACGAAGTGCGCCAGCCCTGCGTGCGCAGGAACAGGCCAGGGGCCATGCTGCCCAGCGGCACCTCGTGCACCCGCCCGGCGCGCTGATTGCCCAAGGCTCTGGATGTGGTGCCGGTGGTGGCCACCATCTCGGCGTCCGCATCCACGATGGACACCGTGTTGCGCCGGGTCAGGTCTTCAGCCACCGACCGCCGCAGCAGGGCCTCCACATCAATTTCGGCCGCCACCGCCCCGCTGAATTCACCGCGGGCCAACAAAGGCACCACCAGGCGCATCACCGTGCGCCCCTCTTCATCGGTGTAGTGCGCCGAATGCGCCGGCAGGCGCCGGGCCTGGGTTTCCAGGAAGGCCTGGGCGGCGGGTGTGGCCGGCTTGCGTTGGGCCGCGCTGACCTCGGGCTCTGCCGCGCCTTCTGGCGCCACTTCGCCCACCATGGGGTTGGGGTCGAACATCAGGCGCACCTGCCCGGTGGCCCCGATCCACTGCATCTTCGAAATGTCGGGGCGGTCTCCGGTCAGGGTGCGGGCCTGTTCCACGAAACCGCCACGCCCGATGTCGCGGGTGGAGATTTCTCGGGCCAGCCGGATCAACTGTTCCTGATGGTCCAGCAAGCGCAGGCGCAGCTGCTGCTGCACGATTTCACCCGCCCGCGCCACCGCTTCGTCTTCCTGCGTGATTTCTTCAGCCCGCAGGAACCAGAAAGTGGCCGATATCACCGTCAGAAACAGCAGCACCGACACCAGTGGCCCCAGGATCACATAGCGGTCCTGGCGTGAAGGCGACTGGCGGCGCCACCAGCGCATGGCCAAGCGCTTGATGAAGTCCAGGCTGCTGCGGGGCGACCACCGGCGGCTCAGTGAGGAGGGCATCTGCGGATTATGATTCCTCGCAATTTCATAATAAGAAACGCAGTCGCGTCATTTGGAATTTTGAAAAAAGTCTGCGACACTTCTGTCCATGCCAAACGGGCCGCTGTATCAAGAGCCCCGGAATGCTTCATGAATGCACGATGAGTGCCCCTCGAGCACCCGCAAGGCCGGGGATTATTCGAGCGGATGCCAAACGCAAGGAGATGACATGAATCCGTCCCAGCCCCAGGACTTCGACGAACAGGAAACCCGGGAATGGCTCGACGCCTTCTCTGCGGTCCTTGAAAGCGAGGGCCACGAGCGTGGCCACTACCTGTTGGAGCAACTGCTTGAGCATGCGCGCGAGCACAGCATCGACATGCCCTTTTCGGCCACCACGGGTTATGTCAACACCATCGAGCCCACCGAAGAAGAGCACAGCCCCGGCAACTTGGAGCTCGAAGGCCGGCTGCGCGCCTACATGCGTTGGAACGCCATGGCGATGGTCGTCAAGGCCAACCGATTGAACCCCGACGACGGCGGCGACCTGGGCGGCCACATCAGCTCCTTCCAGTCGCTGGCGCACATGTTTGCCACCGGCTTCAATCACTTCTGGCACGCCGACGACACCGACAAGGGCGGCACGCACGGTGGTGACCTCCTCTACATCCAGGGCCACAGCGCGCCTGGCATTTACGCACGCGCCTTCGTGGAGGGGCGGCTGAGCGAAGAGCAACTCCTGAACTTCCGCCAGGAAGTCGACGGCAAGGGCCTGTCGAGCTACCCGCACCCCAAGCTGATGCCCGAGTTCTGGCAGTTCCCCACGGTCTCCATGGGTCTGGGCCCCTTGATGGCCATCTATCAGGCCCGCTTCCTGAAGTACCTGCACGCCCGTGGCCTGGCCGACACCTCCAAGCGCAAGGTCTGGGTGTTCTGCGGCGACGGTGAAATGGACGAACCGGAATCGCTGGGCGCCATCGGCTTGGCCGCGCGCGAGAAGCTCGACAACCTGGTCTTCGTCATCAACTGCAACCTGCAGCGCCTGGACGGCCCGGTGCGCGGCAACGGCAAGATCGTTCAGGAACTCGAAGGCGAATTCCGCGGCGCGGGCTGGAATGTGATCAAGCTGTTGTGGGGCAAGGAATGGGACGCGCTGCTCGCGCGCGACAAAGACGGTGCCCTGCGCAAGATCATGATGGACACCCTGGACGGCGACTACCAGGCCTTCAAGGCCAACGATGGGGCGTTCGTACGCAAGAACTTCTTCGGCCGCGACCCGCGTACGCTGGAGATGGTGTCCAAGATGACCGACGACGACATCTGGAACCTGCGCCGTGGCGGACACGATGCGCAGAAGGTGTACGCCGCCTTCCACCGTGCCAACAATGCCCAGGGCCAGCCCACGGTGCTGCTGGTGAAAACCGTCAAGGGTTGGGGCATGGGCAAGGCCGGTGAGGGCAAGAACACCGCCCACCAGACCAAGAAGCTGACCGACGAGGACATCCGCCACTTCCGCGACCGCTTCAACATTCCCATCCCCGACAGCGAACTGGCCAAGATTCCCTTCTACAAGCCGGCCGACGACACGCCGGAGATGAAGTACCTGCACGAGCGCCGCAAGGCCTTGGGCGGCTACCTGCCGCACCGCCGCACCAAGAGCAGCGAAAGCTTCACCGTGCCGGCCCTGGAAACCTTCAAGGCCGTGATCGAGCCCACGGCCGAAGGCCGCGAGATCTCCACGACCCAGGCCTATGTGCGCTTCCTCACGCAACTGTTGCGCGACCAGGCCCTGGGGCCGCGTGTGGTGCCCATCCTCGTGGACGAGGCCCGCACCTTCGGCATGGAAGGCCTGTTCCGCCAGATCGGCATCTACAACCCCGAGGGGCAGAAGTACACGCCGGTCGACAAGGACCAGGTGATGTACTACCGCGAGGACAAGGCCGGCCAGATCCTGCAGGAAGGCATCAACGAAGCCGGCGGCATGGGTTCGTGGATTGCGGCGGCCACTTCGTATTCGACGAACAACCGCATCATGGTGCCCTTCTATGTGTACTACTCGATGTTCGGTTTCCAGCGCATCGGCGACATGGCCTGGGCTGCTGGTGACATGCAGGCCCGCGGCTTCCTGCTGGGGGGCACTTCCGGGCGCACTACACTCAATGGCGAGGGCCTGCAGCACGAAGACGGTCACAGCCACATTCTGGCCGGCACCATTCCGAACTGCATCAGCTACGACCCGACCTTCGCGCACGAAGT
>CAMCTE010000191.1 GCA_945878385.1 Azohydromonas lata NBRC 102462
ATCGGCTCTGTAAGGCCCCCTTGGCCGCTTCATGTAGTTTTGTGAAGCTGTGGGCTGCGCACAGGTCTCAACCCCTAACACCCCCTCAAGCGTGGGATGGCGCCCCGCAAACAGCCGTCGCATAGTGACGATGTTCCAGGAGAAGCCCACATGAACACCCGTTGCAAACCCGGCGACATGGCCATCGTGATTGACGCCCAGAACCCCGACAACATCGGTCTGATCGTGCGGGTGCGCGGCCTGCATGATGCAGAAGCCGCCAATTTCCGCCACGACTTGGGCCCGGTGTGGACCTGCGATTGCGCCCATCCGATGGTGTGGACTCGCGAGGGCCGTCCGCACATCGCCCGAAGCGGCCCCATCCCCGACCGCCTGCTGCAGCCCATCCGGGGCTTGGATGCCCCCTCGCGCACCCGCGTCGACGAAGAGCTCGAAGTCGGCGTTCCCAGCGCCTGAAGGTGCGCTTGCGCGGCTCCCAGGCCGCGCCTTCCTTGCGTTCATGCAATCGCGCTGAGCCCCGCCGCGCCGATGATGAACTCCTCGTTCAACACCGTCCACGAGGAGGACCATCCGCCATGAAAACCGACGCGCAGCTCAAGAAGGACATCACCGAGGAACTCGACTGGGAACCGTCGGTCAACGCCACTCACATTGGGGTGGCCGTGGATCGGGGTGTGGTCACCCTCACCGGCCACATCGACACCTATGCCGAAAAGGCCGCCATCGAGCGCGCCGTGCAGCGGGTTCAAGGCGTGCAAGCCATTGCCCTGGAATTGGATGTGAAGCTGGCCCCCAACCACCAGCGCAGCGACACCGAGCTGGCCCAGGTGTTGCAAACCGCCTTGCAGGCCCAGGCCCTGGTGCCGGCCTCACGCATTTCAATGAAGGTTGAGCACGGATGGGTGACGCTCAGCGGGGAAGTGGATTGGGACTACCAGCGCAGCAACGCCGAGCGCACCGTGCACCAGACCCTGGGCGTGGTGGGCGTGAGCAACCGCGTCACCCTCAAGCCCCGCACCGTGCCCACCGATGTGAGCAACCGCATCAAGGACGCACTGGCGCGCCAGGCCGAGCGCGAAGCCCGCGGGATCGAAGTCTCGATCAGCGGCTCCACGGCCACGCTGCGCGGCGCCGTGCACTCCTGGGCCGAGCGCAACGCCGCCCAGGGCGCCGCATGGTCAGCACCCGGGGTCACGCTCGTGGTCAACGAACTGAAGGTGCAGCCCTGAGCGTGTGAACGGGGCGCAGCGCGGCCGGGCATTGTTGGGAAGTCGGTGTATTTCCCTAAGCGGCCGACGCGCCCAAGCGCCCTGCCCGGAGGTACAGTCCCGGCGCCTCACACGGAGTTTGTATGCGCCGAGACACCTTCCTCAAAGCCCTGGCTGCCACCGCAGCCGCTGCCGCCTGGCCCCACACCGCACAGGCGGCCGCCCCCCTGAAGATGATGATCCCCGCCAACCCGGGCGGCGGCTGGGACACCACCGGCCGTGCGCTGGGCAAGGCGATGCTGGACGCTGGCCTGGTGCCCAGCGTGGCCTATGACAACAAGGGCGGCGCTGCCGGGGCCTTGGGCCTGGCGCAATTCGTCAATGCCAACAAGGGTGACGCCAATGCCCTGATGGTGATGGGCGCGGTGATGCTGGGTGGCATCATCACCAGCAAAGCGCCGGTGAACCAACTGGCCAACTGCACGCCCATTGCCCGACTGACCAGCGAATACAACGTGTTCGTGCTGCCGGCCAACTCTCCCTTCAAGTCGATGAAGGAGGTGGTGGAGCAACTGAAGAAGGACCCAGGCAGTGTCAAGTGGGGCGGCGGTTCGCGCGGCTCCACCGAGCACATTGCGGCGGCCATGCTGGCTCGCGAAGTGGGCGTGGATGCGGCCCGCATCAACTATGTGCCCTTCCGCGGAGGCGGTGAAGCCACGGCCGCCATCCTGGGTGGCAATGTGACGGTGGGGGGCAGCGGCTTCTCGGAGTTCGCCCAGTACATCGAGACCGGCAAGATGAAGCCCATCGGCGTGACCTCGCCCAAGCGGCTCAATGGGGCGCTGAGCAAGGACATCCCCACGCTCAAGGAACTGGGCTTCAATGTGGAGATCGGCAACTGGCGCGGTGTGTACGGCGCTCCGGGCCTGACCGCCGCCCAACGCAAGGCCCTGACCGACTTGGTGCTGGCCACGGTCACGACCAAGGCTTGGCAGGAGTCGATCGGCAAGAACGACTGGACCACCTCGGTGCTCACGGGGCCCGAGTTCGATGAATTCGTGGACCGCGAGTTCGCGGGGCTGCGGGCAGTGATGGTGAAGTCGGGGATGATCTGAGTGCCTGAGCGCACGTGGGCGAACCCGGGCTCGGGGATGCCCGCCAACGCCATGGTTCCACAGGTGCTGCAGGTGCCACAGGTACTGGCCGGCTTGGGCGTGGCAGGCCTGGGCGGCCTGTTGGCCTGGGGAGCGATGGACATCCCGGCTGACGCCGGTTACGCCGGTGTAGGGCCCAACTTCCTGCCGTGGGTGGTGGCCCTGGCCCTGATGGTGTGCGGCGCCCTGCTGACCCTGCAGGCCCTGCGGGGCGGTTGGCCCCATGTGGAGGCACCCTCGGGCGCCGCTCGGGGAGACTGGCCTGCCTTGGCCTGGGTGGCCGCAGGCATCGTCGTCAACGCGTCCTTGATCACGCGGGTGGGCTTCATCCCCTCCTGCGCGCTTTGCTATGTGCTGGCCGTGCGCGGCTTGCGACTGGCAGAAGGCAAGGCCGCGCGTGGTGGTGCAGCGCTGCAACAGGCGGGCATCGACTTGTTGGTGGGCGCGGCCATCGCCGCACCGGTGTTCTGGGTCTTCACCAAGCTGCTCAACATCTCACTGCCCGGGCTGACGGCCGGCGGCTGGCTGTAATGGACATCGCCGCCCAACTTCTGGCCGGCTTCGCCACGGCAGCCACCCCCATCAACCTGATGTGGGCATTCGTGGGCTGCGCCATCGGCACGGCCATCGGCGTGCTGCCCGGGCTGGGCCCGGCGGTGACGGTGGCCATGCTGCTGCCCATCACGGCACAGGTGGAGCCCACTGCTTCAATGATCTTCTTTGCCGGCATCTACTACGGCGCGATGTACGGCGGCTCCACCACCTCCATCCTGCTGAACACCCCGGGCGAAACCGCCACGATGGTGACCGCAATGGAAGGCTTCAAGATGGCCCGCAGCGGCCGCGCCGGTGCGGCCCTGGCCACTTCAGCCATCGGCTCCTTCGTGGCTGGCACGATTGCCACCGTGTTGGTCACGCTGTTCGCGCCTTGGGTGGCCAATGCTGCCGTGCAACTGGGCCCGCCGGAATACTTTTGCCTGATGCTCTTGGCCTTCACCACGGTGAGCGCGGTGTTGGGCAAAAGCGCCCTGCGCGGCATCACGGCCTTATTCATCGGGCTGGCCATTGGCCTGGTGGGCATCGACCAGATCACCGCCACCGTGCGCTACACCGGCGGCGTCCCTGAATTCATGGACGGCATTGAAGTGGTGCTGGTGGCCGTGGGCTTGTTTGCTGTGGGTGAGGCGCTGTACAGCGCGCTGTACGAGGGCAAGAGCACCAGCAGCATCCAGAGTTCGGGCCGGGTGCACATGACGCGTGAAGAATGGCGCCGTTCTTGGCCGGCCTGGCTGCGGGGCACCGCCTTTGGCTTTCCCTTTGGCACCATCCCGGCCGGTGGGGCGGAAATTCCCACCTTTCTGAGCTACGCCACCGAACGCAAGCTGTCGAAGAAGCCCGAGGAATTCGGCACCACCGGCGCCATTGAAGGCGTGGCCGGGCCCGAGGCCGCGAACAATGCCTCGGTGACGGCCGCCCTGGTGCCCATGCTTACCCTGGGCATCCCCACCACCGTCACGGCCGCCATCCTGTTGTCGGCCCTGCAGAACTACGGCATACAGGCCGGGCCGCAGCTGTTCACCACCTCGGCCGACCTGGTGTGGGCCTTGATTGCTTCGCTGTACATCGGCAATGTCATGCTGCTGGTGCTGAACCTGCCCCTGGTGGGCCTGTGGGTCAAGCTGCTGCAGATTCCGCGGGCGCCGTTGTATGCAGGCATCCTCATCTTCGCCACCGTGGGCGTGTACGGCATGCGCCAAAGCGCCTTCGACCTGTATCTGATGCTGGGCACGGGGCTGCTGGGGCTGGCACTGCGGCGCCTGGATTTCCCCACCGCGCCGGTCATCGTGGGCATGATCATGGGGCCGATGGCCGAAGCGCAGATGCGCAATGCGCTGTCGATTGGCGAAGGCCGCTGGGGAGTGTTCCTGGAGCGACCGGTGTCGGTGGCCTTGCTGGCCGTGGTGTTGGCGGTGTTGGTGCTGCCGCCCTTGTGGAGGCGCTGGTTGGCCCGGCGCTGATCCCTGTGCACGCCTGCCGAGGGTCATTCAGGCCCCCAACCCCGGTTTGGAGTTGGATTTGCGCAACACTTTCCTCTCTTAGTCGCGCTTGTCACGAATTCGCCTTCTGTTCGCCGCAACAATAAGACAGTTGTCGGGTTCTGCCCCTCACTCTGTTTCTGTTTCTTTACTTACTGGAGAACTTTACACATGAAGAAGACCCTGATCGTCGCTGCCATCCTGTCGGCCATCACTGGCGCAGCCAGCGCACAACAAGCTTCAAGCGTCACGCTGTACGGCATCATGGACGTGAACATCGCGCGTTCTGAAACCCACGCCGGCGCCACCATCACGGGCATGGACGAACTGCCCAACCCCCGCGGCTCGCGTTTCGGCATGCGCGGCTCGGAGAGCCTTGGCGGCGGCCTGCGCGGCATCTTCCAACTGGAAGCTGCCCTGAGCGGCAAGGACGGCACGACCACTGCCAACAACCAGCTGTTCAATCGTCACGCTTGGGTGGGTATCGCGGGTGGCTTCGGTGAAATCACGGTGGGCCGTCAAGAGACGATGCACCGCGTGATGAACAATCAAAACTACAACGACGTGTCCACCGAAGGCGAACTGTCGGTGACCACCGCCAACACGGGCCTGCAGTTGATGCAGAACTTTGGCACCCGCGTGAACAATGGCGTGCGTTACACCTCGCCCAGCTTCAGCGGCGTCCGTGTACGCGTGCAAAGCGCCATCGGCCAACGCGCCACGGCCAGCACCAACGGCATCCTGCTGTCCTACGACCAGGGTCCCCTGCGCGTGGCGCTGGCACATGAGTACTATGACGGCGCCGGCGTGACGGGTGCAAGCCGCTGGAACGAAGTGACCACCATCGGTGGCCAGTACAACTTCGGCGTGGCCACCTTGGCCCTGGCCTATCAGTCCACCGACAAGCTGCTGACCAGCAGTGCTGCCAATACCCTGACGACCACGGCCGCCCTGCCCGAGCACA
>CAMCTE010000192.1 GCA_945878385.1 Azohydromonas lata NBRC 102462
AGCGTGCCCTGCGCTGCGAGCGGCCCACGCTGCTCCACCTCAAGCTCGAGGCGAATGTCAGCACCTCCCGCACCACGCTGCAGGCCATCCGCCTGGCGGCTCAGGCGCGGGCGCAAGCGGTTTCGCGCTGATGCGCGCGGGTACATGCAGCCTGGCTTGCCGCGGGCGCCTACAATGCGGGCGATCGGGGTGTAGCGCAGTCTGGTAGCGCATCTGCTTTGGGAGCAGAGGGTCGTAGGTTCGAATCCTATCGCCCCGACCAAGCCAATGGAAAAGGGTCGCATCGCGACCCTTTTTCGTTGACGGGCCCTGCCCGTGCGGAACTCCGATTACTTCGGCGGCAGGCGAATGGCCCCGTCCAAACGAATGACTTCACCGTTGAGCATGTCGTTCTCGATGATGTGCTTGGCCAGCTTGGCATAGTCCTGCGGCGTTCCCAGGCGGCTGGGGAAGGGCACTCCGGCAGCCAAGGCATCCTGCACCTCTTGGGGCATGCCGAAGAGCATCGGCGTGCCGAAGATGCCCGGAGCGATCGTCATGTTGCGAATGCCGTTGCGGGCCAGGTCGCGTGCAATCGGCAGCGTCATGCCCACCACGCCACCCTTGGAGGCTGCGTAGGCGGCCTGGCCGATCTGACCGTCATAAGCGGCCACGCTGGCCGTGCTGATCATCACACCGCGCTCGCCTGTGGCTTCAGGCTCATTCTTGCTCATGGCTTCGGCGGCCAGGCGGATCATGTTGAAGCTGCCCACCAGGTTGACCATGATGGTCTTGGTGTACAGCGCCAGCGTGTGCGCGCCGTCCTTGCCCACGGTTTTCGAAGCGGTGGCGATGCCGGCGCAGTTGACCAAGCCCATCAGCTTGCCCATGGAAGTGGCCTGGGCCACCACCGCCTTGCCGTCGTCTTCGTTGGAGACATCGCACTTGACGAACGCGCCTCCCAGTTCAGCGGCCAGGGCTCGGCCCTTGTCCTCCTGCAGGTCGGCCACGACCACTTTGCCGCCCTCGGCCGCAATCATGCGCGCCGTGCCCTCGCCCAAGCCCGACGCGCCGCCAGTGACGATGAAAACCTTGCCCTTGATGTCCATGAAAGTCCCTCGTTGGTGATGATTGATTCGCAATGAGAAACGGCGACACCGGGTCGCCGTCAGATGAGGTGGAAAGGGCTCAGGCCAGTGCAGCCAATGCCCTGGCGGTGATTTCGTCCACCGTTCCCATGCCGCTGATCTTGGCGTAGCGTGGCGCCTTGGCGTCACCCGTTGCGGCCCACTGGGAGTAGTAGTCCACCAGGGGGCGTGTTTGGCTTTGGTACACATCCAAGCGCTTGCGCACGGTTTCTTCCTTGTCGTCGTCTCGCTGGATCAGTTCTTCGCCCGTGGCGTCGTCCTTTCCGGCCACCTTGGGCGGATTGAACTTGACGTGGTAGGTGCGGCCAGAAGCCACGTGCACGCGACGGCCGCTCATGCGCTCGACGATGGCCGCATCCGGCACGTCGATCTCGAGCACGAGGTCCAGCGGAACACCCGCAGCCTTCATGGCTTCAGCCTGCGGGATGGTGCGGGGAAAGCCGTCGAACAGGAAGCCATTGGCGCAATCGGCCTGGGTGATGCGTTCCTTGACCAGACCGATGATGATGTCGTCGCTGACCAGGCCACCGGAGTCCATCACCTTCTTGGCCTCCAGGCCCAAAGGCGTGCCGGCCTTTACCGCCGCACGAAGCATGTCGCCCGTGGACACCTGAGGGATACCGTATTTCTTGCAGATGAAGGCGGCCTGTGTGCCTTTGCCGGCGCCCGGGGCGCCCAAGAGGATGAGTCGCATGGTCTTGTAGTCTCCTCGAATGAGAATAACACGCTGACCCGTGCAGGCGCCTGACGCCGCGGCCCGACAAGGGTTACCGCAGTTGCGGGTTCGCGGCGAACAGGCGGCGCACCCGTTCCAGGTCTTGCGGCGTGTCCACGCCTGGGGCCGGCGCGTAGTCGGTGACATGCACCGAAATGGCCAGTCCGTTCCACAGCACCCGCAACTGTTCGAGCATCTCGGCCTGCTCCACAGGGCTTACCTTCAAGTGGGCGTACCGCCGCAGGAAGCCTGCACGGTAGGCGTACAGGCCCACATGCCGCATCACTGGCGAAGGCGCCTCGTTCAAGGGCTGGCCGTCTCGCCGGTCGCGCCAAGCGGGCAGTGGGCTGCGGCTGAAGTAAAGGGCGCGATGCCGGGCATCGAGCACCACCTTCACGATGTTGGGGCTCAGCCAATCTTCCACAGACTCGATGGGGTGGGCGGCCGTGCTCATCACGCAGCCGCCATCTGCCTCCAGAGCAGCGGCGCAGGCATCAATCAGCGCCGGTTCGATCAGTGGTTCATCGCCCTGCACATTCACCACCACCGCGTCGTCCGGGATGGCCAAGTGTTCGCAGGCCTCGGCCAGGCGGTCACTGCCGCTGGGGTGGTCTTCCCGGGTGGCGACCGCCCGAATGCCGTGAGCTTCGCAGGCTTGCAGGATAAGAGGGCTGTCGGCCGCCACCGTGACGCTTTGGGCGTGAGACTTGGCCGCCTGTTGGGCCACCCGCACCACCATCGGGATGCCGGCAATGTCGGCCAGGGGCTTGCGGGGCAACCGGCTTGAAGCCAGTCGGGCCGGGATGACGACGTGAAAGCTCACGACCCGGCAGGCCCCTCTTCCAGCGGAAGGGCCTCGCCTTCGAGCATCACCGGGATGCCATCGCGGATGGGGAACACCAACCGGTCGGCTGGGCACGCCAGTCCGACCGGGCGTTGCGTCTCGTCGCGCCGCATCGTCAAGGGGCCCTTGCACAGGGGGCACACCAGCAGTTCGATCAGTCGGTTGTCCATCGGAGGCTCAAGCAATGGTGGGTCGCAGGGCTTGCAGTCGTGCATCCACGCTGGCAAGAAATTCGGGGGGCAGGTGCAAGTCTAGCCGGGCCACCCACACGCGCGTCTCGCTCTGCGGGCCCGCATGCGGCCTCGCCAATAACTTGACCGCGTCCTTTTCCGTGATGACTGCATCGGCCGTGCCGGTTGGCCACGGGGCGTGCTTCCAGGCGTCGTGATCGGGAAGGGCGTAGGTGGCGGCCAGGTTCAGGCCGCGGGCTTCGAGAAGGTCGAAGAACCGCTGTGGAACCGCTATGCCGGCCGCGGCGTGCAGGGTGAGGCCCTGCAGTGCGCCCCAGCCTCCATCGGCTCCCGGCGCTGCGCCCGCTTGCCAGTCCTGCAGGCTTTGGACGCATGTGAGCCGGCGCTGGCCGCGGTAGCCCGGCAAGGCCAGAGTGGGCTCTCCGCCGCTGTAGACCACCCAGGTGTTCGGCGGCAACTGTGGGGGAATCGGTTCGCGCAAAGGCCCCGCCGGCAGGCACCAGCCGTTGCCCGCGCCGCGTTCGTCCACCACCACCACTTGCAGGTCGCGGCTGAGCCGGTGGTGTTGCAGCCCATCGTCGGCCACCACGATGTCCACTTCGGCGTGTTGCTCCAGCAGGTGGCGGCGCGCTGCGCACCGGTCGCGGCCCACCGCCACGGGCACTTGGGCCGTTCGTGCCATCAGCAGAGGCTCGTCACCGACCTCGTGGGCCACACTGGTGTCGGCCCGCACCAGCGTGACGGCCGAAACCTCGCTGCCAAACCCGCGGGAAATGACGCCGGGGGTCCAACCCTGTTTTTGAAGATGCCGCAGCAGCGCCAAGGTGGTCGGGGTCTTGCCGGCTCCTCCAACCACCCAGTTGCCCACAACCAGGGTTGGCACTTCGCGCCCCTGGGCTGGTGTCCATGGCGCGTGGTTCCGTATGGCCCACGCGCGGTGGACCGCATAAAGCGCGCGGTACATCCCTGCCAGCGGCGCCAAAACCCACATTTGCCAGGCTTGATGGGGTGGTCGGCGCGACACCGGGCTCCACCAATGGGCCTGCAAAGCGCGACCCAAGCGGTGCATCAAGCTTTGCTGGCTGGACCTTGGCGCTATCATGAAGCGATGTGCCTGACAAGCACCCGCGAACCGGGGAGAGCCTGTGGATAACTTTGTGAACAACCCAGGTCATGGGCCCACGCGGCCCGGCATCTCCCTGGGTGGTGAATTTGTCGATTCTGGTTTCGCAAGAAAAAACCGTTAATATTCAGGTAGTTAAGACATAAACCCTTGCGATGGAGGGCTATCTTCGCGTGAAACGCTCGTCTGCTCGTGCTTGTGGAGTACTCCCCCTTGCCCACCAAGGGGTGCACCCATGAATCCTACCTCCGAGCGTGGCGCGACACACCGGGTTTGGGGAGTGGCAGCCTTGGTGCACGCGGTGGGCGATGCCTTGCAGGCGCGCTTCGGCGCCGTGCGGGTCAGCGGCGAAATCAGCGCCTTGACGGAGGCCTCCAGCGGCCACCGCTACTTCAGCCTGAAGGACAGCCAGGGTCAGGCGGCACTGTTGCGCTGTGCGATGTTCCGCCGCTCGGCGGTGCAGCTGGCGTTTGCGCTGCGCGAGGGGCTGAAGGTGGAGGCCGTGGGGCGACTGGCCCTTTACGAGCCTCGTGGCGATCTTCAGTTCATCGTCGAATCCATCAGCTTGGTCGGCGCGGGCTCGTTGTATGAGGAGTTTCTCAAGCTCAAGGCCCGGTTGGCGGCTTTGGGGCTCTTCGACCCCGGGCGCAAGCGGCCCCTGCCCACGCACCCCCGCACCCTTGCGGTGGTGTCCTCTCTGCAGGCGGCCGCCCTGGCCGATGTCCTGGCCGTGATCGCGCGCCGCGCGCCGCATGTGTCCGTGATCGTCGTGCCGTGCATCGTGCAGGGTGTTGAGGCACCTCCGACCATCGTCAGGGCCCTGCAGCAGGCCGCGGGGCTGCCGGAAGTGGATGCGGTGATCCTGGCGCGCGGCGGTGGTTCGCTGGAAGATTTGTGGGCCTTCAACGACGAGCGCGTGGTGCAGGCGGTTTCGCAGTGCACGGTGCCGCTGGTGTGCGGCGTGGGCCACGAAACCGATTTCACGCTGGCCGACTTCGCTGCCGATGTTCGCGCAGCCACGCCCACGGCCGCGGCCGAACTGTTGACGCCGCATCGGGACGAGGCCCTGCAGGGATTGGTCAGCACCGCACGGCGCCTGGGTGTAGGGATGGAGCGAGCCCTGGACCGGCATGCCCAACGCCTTGACCAGTTGGCCCAGGCGGTGCTGCGGCCGGCACAGGTGCTGAGCCGGCATGCCCAGGGCTTGCAGGCCCTGCAGGCGCGCTTGGCCACGGCGGCTCGCGAGCCGCTGCGGCAAGACGGGTTGAAACTCCAGCGCCGCGCCTCGCGCTTGATGGCTGCGCAGGCCGCCCAGGTGGGGCGCACCCAGCGCCACTGGCACAACCTGCAGGCCCGCATCC
>CAMCTE010000193.1 GCA_945878385.1 Azohydromonas lata NBRC 102462
CCGTGCTGCGTTGGCGGGTGGGCTGAAGGGGCCCGGCTGCCGTTTGGTGTTTGCCGTTTGGCGTTCGCCGATTGCCGCAGCCCCCTGGGGGAACTGCAGTGAGGCGGTTCCCTGGCTTTCAGTGCGCCGCGCGCGCGGGGGCTGATGCCAAGCGCACCCGCTGCACTGCCCGCGCCAGGTCGGCCACTGCGAAGGGTTTGGTGACCACCTCGCGCATGCCGGCAGCCAAGGCCTTGACCCGGTCGGCCTCGGTGACGCTGGCGGTGACTGCCAACAGGGGCAGGCCAGGGCCCGAGAGTTGCCGGATTTGCCGGGCGGTTTCAAAGCCGTCCATGCCCGGCATGTGCAGGTCCATCAGCACCACATCCACGGCACTGCGCCCTTGCTGGTACAAAAACTCCAACGCGGCGGCGCCACTGATGCACTCGGCCACCCATGCGCCGGCCTTGCGCAGGCTCAATGCACCGGCCAGCAGGCCCACCGGGTTGTCGTCCACCAGCAATAGGCGCACGCCGCTCAGGGTGTGGTCTGCCCCGCTGGCCAAATAACTGCGGCGGGCAGGGCCGTCGGCTGCTTCAGGCCCCTGCGTGCGGGTGGTAACGCCCGGTTCGGCCTGCGTTGGTGGCCCGGCTTCGCCGCCCAGCACTTCGTCCACCAAGTCCAGCAGGTGTTCCGAAGCCTGCAGTGCATGATCGGCCATTTGCCGCGCGGCCTCGGTGCTCACTTCGTCTTTCAGGTGCTGCAGCAGGTGGATGACCGCGTGCAGCGGGGTGCGCAGCTGGTGGCTGAACAGGCTCTGTGCACGCTCCTGCGCGTTGACTCCGCGGCTGGCCAGCGCCAGTTCGGCGGTGATGTCCGCTTGCAGGCAATAGAAGCCGCGATGAGCACCGGCGGCATCGCTCCAAGGGTGGATCATCAGCCGTGCCCAGTATTCGGCCCCGTCCTTGCGTCGGTTGAGCAGGTCCACCGTGACTGAGCGCCGCTCGGCCAAGGCACGCCGTATGCGTGCCACGGCCTGTGGGTCGGTTTGTTCGCATTGCAGCAGCCGGCCCGGTTTGACGCCCAGCAGTTCCTGGTGCGTGTAGCCGGTCAGCCGGTGGGCCGCTTCGTTGGCCCAGGTGACGCTGCCGTCCGCATCGGTCACCAACCGCGCGCCCGCGCTGTGCTGTACGGCACTACCGAGACCTTCGAGGTCGAGTTCCACCTTGGCCGCCTTTGTTCAGTCCTGCCCTTGGTGGTGGCAGGAGGGGCCGCGGCACTTGCATCGGGTTGATCAGGCGCGGCACATGCACAGTATTCCTTTCGCCTATCAATGTCAATGATTATTGACATTTGTGCCCGTATGGGCCACTCCCTTGGGAACGCGGCCGGGTGAACTTGGCCAGTGGGCGCAATCGCGGCGAGAATCCCCCTTGCATGAGTGAATTCGCGGTTGAAGTGCTGGCCGTGCGCGACGCCGACGAATGGGCGGCCGCCGCGCAGATCGTGGCCGAATATGTCGGCAGCCTGGGTGTGGACTTGGCCTTTCAGGCCATAGACGGGGAGTTGGCCCACCTGCCCCAGCACTATGCCCCGCCCGATGGTGTGATGCTGCTGGCCTGGGTGGACGGGGCATTGGCCGGTTGTGGCGCGCTCAGGCCCCTGCCCGAAGCCGATTACCCCAACGCCTGTGAGATGCGGCGCCTGTATGTGCGCCGCGCCTTCCGCCGCTTCGGCCTGGGCCGTCTGTTGGCCCAAGCCTTGATCGACCACGGCCTGCGTGCAGGCTATTCCTGCATGCTGCTGGACACCTTGGACGACATGGAGGCCGCGCGTGGTCTCTACGACAGCCTGGGATTCGAGGAAATTCCCCCCTTCTACTTCAACCCCCTGCCGGGGGCGCATTACCTGAAAGTCGAGCTGCGATGACCTGGACCCCCGTGCCCGTGGCGCCCAACCGTCTGGGCGAGTCGCCCATGTGGCACCCCGTGACCCAGCTCCTGTACTGGTGCGACATCCCGGCCGGTGAATTGCACCGATGGGACCCCGTGCGGGGCGAACACCGGCAGTGGCGCCTGGGCACCGACACGGCCTGCTGTGCGCCGGTGACCGATGGCTCGCTGCTCTTGGCGCTGCGCACCGGCATCGTGCATTTCGACCCGGCCACGGGCGCGGTACGGCCCTTGGTGACGGCGCCTTACGACACCGCCGAAGAGCGCTTCAATGACGGCAAGGTGGACCCCTTGGGCCGCTTCTGGGTGGGTACGCTGTACGAGCCGCGCCAACCGCCCCTGGCGCGGGTGTACCGGCTGCAGTGGGCGCGCACCGGCCCTCAGTTGGTGGCGGTGGCCGATGGGGTGACGGTGAGCAATGGACTGGCCTTCAGCCCGGATGGCCGCACCGTGTACCGCAGCGACACCACCAGCCACACCGTGTGGAAGGCTGAGCTGTCTGCGGTGACGGGTGAAGCCGGGCCCTGGGCACTGATGGCCACATTCGACAAGCGCCAAGACGGCCAGCCCTTGTCCCGCTACGGTGGGCGCCCCGATGGCGCTGCGGTAGACCGCGACGGTTGCTACTGGGCCGCCATGTACGAGGGCCAGCGGCTGGTGCGCCTATCGCCGCAGGGTGAATTGTTGGCCAGCGTGGAGTTGCCGGTGCGCTGCCCGACCATGCCCTGCTTCGGCGGTGAAGACCTGCGCACCCTGTATGTGACCACCGCGCGCGACAAGCGGCCCGCTGAAGAGCTCGATGCGCAGCCTTGGGCGGGTTGTGTGCTGCAGATGCGGGTGGAAGTGCCGGGCCTTGCGCTGCACTGCGTGTTGCCGCCCTGAACCGGGCCGTGTACGGACTGCCCGTGAAAGCTGCCCCGGGTGAACGGGCATCAGTGGCTGTTCACCGGGTATGACGCCGGCACTCAGTGCGGCCATTCAGTGCGGCTAATCAGCGCGGCAATTCAGCCACCGCTTGAATCATCAGGGCTGGCGTGAGCAACTCGGGCAGCAGCACCGGCTCGGCCCCGGCTCGGTAGAAGGCGTACACCGGCACGCCGGTGCGGCCCAGGCGCGTGAGTTCCCGGGTGATGGCTTCATCACGCCGGGTCCAATCGGCCTGCATCGTCACCACGCCGCGTGCGCGCAGCGCCTGCACCACTTCATCGCGGCGCAGCGTGCTGCGCTTGTTCACCTGGCAGGTCACGCACCAGGCTGCGGTGTAGTCCACAAAAACGGTGCGGCCCTGGGCCAATTCTTCGGCCAAGGCCTGCGGGCTCCAGGGCGCCCAGTCGGCCACCGTTGCGCCCGGTGCGCCCGCGGTGCTGCCGCTGCTTGCAGGCGCGGTGCCGCGGGCATCGGCGGGCGCTTGCAGGAGGGGCCAAGCCCAGGCCACCGAGGCCGCCACCGTCAGCGCCGCGATGGTGCGCAAGACGGTGCGTCCGCTGCCGGCCATACCCGCAGCCCAACCCCAGGCGCCGATGGCAAAGGCCAGCAGCACCAACACGCCCAGCCAGGCGGCTGCGGCGTCCACGCCCGCCTGATGGCCCAGCACCCACAAGAGCCACACCACGGTGGCCAGCATGGGCAGGGCCATGGCGTGCTTCACCTTGAGCATCCACGCCCCCGGAGGCGGCAGCCGCGCGGCCCAACCGGGCATCAGGCTCAGCAGCAGATAGGGCAGGGCCATGCCCAAGCCCAGGGCCACGAACACCCCCAGAGCCTGTGCCGTGGGCATGGTCATGGCCACGCCCAACGAGGCCCCCATGAAGGGCGCGGTGCAAGGCGAGGCCACCACCACCGCCAAGACCCCGGTCAGAAAGTGGTCCACCAGGGGGCTCTTGGCGCGCGCGGTCACCCACCGGTCGGGCACCAACATGCCGAACTCGAAGTGCCCCAGCAGGTTCAGCGCCATGAGCGTGAACAGCAGGGCCAGTGCCGAAACGAAGGGCGGCGACTGCAGCTGAAAGCCCCAGCCCAGTTGTTCGCCCGAAGCGCGCAAGGCCAACAACAGAGCGGCCAGTGCGGTGAAGCTGAGCACCACGCCCGCGGTGTAGGACAAGCCGCCCAGGGCAAGGACGCGGCGGTTGTGCGCGTCGGCGGCAAAGCCGAACACCTTGAGCGAGAGCACCGGAAACACGCAGGGCATCAGGTTCAGGATGAGGCCGCCCAGCAAGGCAAAGGCAGCGGCGGCCCACCAACCGCTGGCGGAGGGTGGGGCTGTGGTGTGGGCTGGTGCGGCGTTTGAAGGTTCGACCGCGCCCGTGGTCACGGCACCTCCCAGCGAACCCGCCGCCGGTGCGCCGGCATCGGCGGCCGGCCAAGCGCCTGCCACGGCAGCGGTGAGCAGGATGCCCGCGGGCTCAGAAGACGGGCCCGAGCGGGCTTGGGCCGCGGGTGTTTTTTCAGCCGCTGCGACCACGAAACTCATTTCCGCAGGCGCTTCCATGCGCTGCGGGGAATAGGCCATCAGGCCCTGCCAGGCGCCGGCGGTTGTCGATGCTTCGGCCGCGCGCCATTGGGCTTGCGGCTCAACCGAGGGCGACAGCACATGTGCGGCGGTGGGAAAGACGGACAGCTTTCGCCCCTGCCACTCCTTGGGCAGGCCCTGCAGGTCCAGCGTCAGGCCGGTCGGGCCCACCCGCGCAGAGGGCTTCGCGCCGGGCCACGCCACAGGCAACAGCGCGCGCGTCTGGTCGAACAAAGGCGCTTCGCGGGCCCATGCCGAGCGCGCAGCGCCGGCCGGCAGGGTGAGGCTGAAATCCCCGCCCTCGGGGATGCACACGTTTTCGCACACCAGCCAATCGGCGCGAAGGCGGATCGTCAGGGGCGCGTCGGGCGGAGCCTGTGTGACCTTCAGCGGCACCGCAAGCAGCAGCGTGCCTTCGTAGCCATGATTCATCAGGGGCCCGATGGGCAGGCGATGTGGCACGGGCCATTCGATGTCGCCGGCCTGAAGTCCGGCGGGCAGTTGCCACTGCAGTTGCGTGGGCAGGCCTGAGTCACCAGGGTTGAGCCAGTAGGTGTGCCAGCCCTTCTTGTGGACGATCTTCAGCCCCAGCCAGGCCGGTTCGCCCGCGCGCAAGCCGCCAGGCGCATGCACCATGAGTTCGGCGCGCACCTGGTCGGTGGTGACGACAGAGGCCGCCTGCGCCGCACGCCACGGAAAGGCCCAAAAGGCCAGGGCCAGCAGGAAGGCAAACAGGGTGCGCGCGTGCAGTCTCATCCGTTGATCATCTCAGTTTCGGGCGAGGGTCGAGTCTTGGTGTAGGGCATTACCGCAAACCCCCGCGGGTTTCCACGTATACTCGTTGGGCTTTGCTGATTGGAGTCTGAAACCTCATGTACCCACCGGGCGCCCCAACGGGCCAAGCAACGGGTGCAGC
>CAMCTE010000194.1 GCA_945878385.1 Azohydromonas lata NBRC 102462
GGAACTTGGGAACGATGAACAGCGAGATGCCCTTCACGCCCTCGGGCGCACCCTGCACGCGCGCCAACACCAAATGGACGATGTTCTCGGCCATGTCGTGCTCACCGTAAGTGATGTAGATCTTGGTGCCGAAGATCTTGTAGGCGCCATCGGGTTGCGGCTCCGCGCGAGTGCGCACGAGCGACAGGTCCGAGCCGGCCTGCGGCTCGGTCAAGTTCATGGTGCCGGTCCAAGTGCCGTCCACCATCTTGGGGATGTAGGTGGTCTGTTGCTCAGGTGTGCCGGCTGTCAGCAGCGCCTCGATGGCGCCGTCGGTCAGCAGCGGACACAGCGCAAAACTGAGGTTGGCGCTGTTGAGCATCTCCAGGCAGGCGGTACCGATGGTCTTGGGCAGCCCCTGACCGCCGAAGTCCGTGGGGTGCTGCAGGCCCTGCCACCCGCCCTCGGCATACTCCCGGAAAGCCTCCTTGAAGCCCGCCGTAGTGGTCACACGCCCGTCCTTGAGTGAAGAGGGGTTCTTGTCACCTTCCCAATTCAAAGGTGCGATAACCCCTTCATTGAGCTTGGCGCATTCTTCCAACACGGCCTGGGCGGTTTCCGCATTGGCCTCTTCAAAACCGGGCAATTGAGATACGGCATCGATGTGGGCCAGTTCGGTCATGGCAAAGAGCATGTCCTTGGCGGGAGCGCGGTACGTCATGGAAAACCTCAGAGCAAATGAGTAACAAACAAAAAGTGCCGTGGTGTCGCAGCCTACGGGCTGCGAACGGACGCCCAGCAGGCGTCCACGAAGAAAAAGGCGCCCCTTGGGGCGCCCTTGAGAAGCAGGGTCAGAGCGACTTGACCAGTTCCGGCACCGCCGCAAACAGGTCCGCCTCCAGCCCAAAGTCCGCCACGCTGAAGATGGGAGCCTCGGGGTCCTTGTTGATGGCCACGATGACCTTGGAGTCCTTCATGCCGGCCAGGTGCTGAATGGCGCCACTGATGCCACACGCCACATACAACTGGGGCGCCACGATCTTGCCTGTTTGCCCCACCTGCCAGTCATTGGGTGCATAACCCGCATCCACCGCTGCACGGCTGGCACCCAGTGCAGCACCAAGCTTGTCCGCCAGGGGTGTGAGCACCTCGCCAAATTTGTCAGACGAGCCGAGGGCCCGGCCGCCCGACACGATGATCTTGGCGGCAGTCAATTCCGGCCGATCACTCTTGGCCAATTCGCTGCCCACATAGGCGCTCTTGCCACTGTCGCCCGCACCACCCAGGGCTTCCACCGCGGCCGATCCACCTGAAGCCGGTGCCGCATCGAACCCGGTCGTGCGCACGGTGATGACCTTGATCGGGTCGGCCGATTGAACCGTGGCAATCGCATTGCCTGCGTAGATGGGGCGCTCGAAGGTGTCTGCCGCCAACACCTTGGTGATGTCACTGAGCTGGGCCACATCCAACAGGGCCGCCACGCGCGGCGCAGCGTTCTTGCCGTTGGCCGTGGCGGGGAACAGGATGTGACTGTAGTTCTTGGCGATCGACACCACCAGCGCCGCGACATTTTCGGCCAGTTGATGGGCCAGTGAGGCGTCTTCGGCGTGCAACACCTTGGCCACGCCGCTGACGGCAGCAGCCTGCTGCGCAGCAGCGCTGGACTGGTGGCCGGCCACCAAGACATGCACCTCGCCGCCGCAGGCAATGCCCGCCGTGATGGTGTTGAGGGTCGCGCCCTTCAGGGACGCGTGATCGTGTTCGGCGATGACGAGTACGGACATGATGAATTCCTGAAACTGCGACTAGATGACTTTGGCGTCGTTCTTGAGCTTGGACACCAGGGTGGCCACATCGGGCACCTTGATGCCGGCACTGCGCTTGGGCGGCTCGCTCACCTTGAGGGTGGTGATGCGGGGCGCCACATCCACGCCCAGGTCGGCGGGTTTGACCACATCCAGGGGCTTCTTCTTGGCCTTCATGATGTTGGGCAGCGTTACATAGCGCGGCTCGTTCAAGCGCAGGTCGGTGGTCACCACGGCGGGCAGTGCCACGCTCAGGGTTTCCAGGCCGCCGTCCACCTCACGCGTCACGGTGGCCTTGCCATCGGCCACTTCCACCTTGGAGGCAAAGGTGGCCTGGGGCATGCCGCCCAACGCGGCCAGCATCTGGCCCGTCTGGTTGCAGTCGTCATCGATGGCCTGCTTGCCCAGAATCACCAGTTGTGGCTGTTCCTTGTCCACAAGCGCCTTGAGCAACTTGGCCACTGCCAAGGGTTGCAGTTCCACATCGGTTTCCACAAGGATGCCTCGGTCGGCACCAATGGCCATGGCCGTGCGCAGCGTCTCCTGGCATTGCGTGACGCCGCAGGAAACCGCGATCACCTCGGTGACCACGCCTTTTTCCTTCAAGCGAACCGCCTCTTCCACGGCGATTTCGTCGAAGGGGTTCATGCTCATCTTGACATTGGCGATATCCACACCGGTGCCGTCCGACTTCACCCGTACCTTGACGTTGTAATCGACGACCCGCTTGACCGGGACCAGAACCTTCATCAGGGACTCCTCAGCATCCAAATGTTGTAATCACTGCAACGATTCTAGGGGGCAGGTCCTTCCGTCTGACTGACGCCAGACGCCTGCAGCCCATCAAAATCGAACGATCGTGCTATTTTTGCACAAGATGCCCTTCTCTACCGCTGCCCACCCCCCTCACCCCAATGGTCGGACCCCCGTGGACGCCCCCCATCCGCAGATCGTGGGTGTGTTCGATTCCGGCGTCGGCGGCCTATCAGTGTTGCCGGCCTTGCGCCGGTCCTTGCCCGCAGCCCGGCTGGTCTATGTCGCCGACAGCGGACACGCACCCTACGGCGAGCGGGACGATGCATGGCTGGTCAACCGTTGCCACCTGATCGCCCGATTCCTCAGGGCACAGGGTGCGCACATGATGGTGATGGCCTGCAACACTGCCACCGCCGCCGCAGCCCACTCCCTGCGCTCCCACTACCCCCACTGGCCCATCGTGGGGATAGAGCCCGGCATCAAGCCGGCCGTGCAGCACTCCGCCCTGGGGCGCGTTGGGGTGATGGCCACCAGCGCCACCCTGCGCAGCACCCGGTTCGAGAGGCTGTTGGCTGAGCACGGGCAAGGCGCTCAGGTGGTGGCGCAAGCCTGCACTGGCCTGGCCATGGCCATCGAACAGGGCGATGAGCCGCAGATCGAAAGGCTGGTCATGCAGCACACCCAGGCGATGCGAGACGCAGGCGTCGATTCGGTGGTGATGGGCTGCACCCACTACCCGTTTGCGCGGCCTTGGATTGAGCGCGCCATGGGCCCCGGCGTGAACCTTGTCGACACCGCCGATGCCGTGGCCCGGCGCGCAGCCCAAGTGGCCTTGCCGATGTCCACTGATGGCCACCTCGCGCCTGACGAGTCGCCCGACGACCCGGCAGACGATGCGGCCAGGAACCCCGCACCTTGCGAGTTCTGGACCAGCGGCGACCCCGCCGCACTGGAAGCCTTCGCGCGGCGGTGGCTGGCGTGGACCGTTACAGCCGAGCCGCTGCCGGACCTGCAGGCCCAGCAACCGGGATGCTGACCCGACGCAGCAGCACCAACCCGATGACGAAGAACAGCCCCGTGCTGAGAATGGCCACGCGGTGGTTGCCGGCGGTCACCCAGGTCACCAGCCCGTAGGTGATCGGCCCCAAGATCGCGGCCAAACGGGTGGCAAAGGTCCACAGGCCAAAGAACTCAGCCACCCGATCGGCCGGCGCCAGCAGGCCCGCCAACGCGCGCCCTGCTGATTGGCTGGATCCCATGCACAAACCGGCCAAGACGGCGGCCACCCAAAACAGGGCCGGGCCCTGCGCCGCCACGGACAGCAGCGTCATCGCAATCCAGCCCCACAGCGTCCACGAAAGCGCCCGTGTATGACCCACACGGTCCTGGAAGTAGCCGAACGCAAAAGCGCCGAGGGCCGCAGCGATGTTGACCAGGAAAATCAAGGCCATCGTCTGGGTCTGACCGAAGCCCATCGCCTGTTCGGCATACACCGCCGCCAATGCAATGACCACCGAGATCCCCGCCTGGTAGGCACAGGCGCAGCCCATGAGCCACCGGAAGTTGCGGTGCTCGGGATCAGCCCGCAAGTCGCTGATGGTCCGCCGCAGGTTTGCCCAAGGCGAGACGGCCACCGGCACCCCGTCTGAGGATACCCCCTGTGCAATCGCGCCGGCCGAACCGCGCTCCTTGAGCCAAGCCATGGTGAATGAGGCCGCCAGTGCAAACACCACCGCCGTGATGACCATCGTCACCGGCACAAACTGAGAAGCGGACTGTCCTTGGGACTGCGCCCACAGCACATAGCCCAAGCTCAGCCCCAAAGCCAACATACCACCCAGATAGCCCAAGCTCCAGCCCCATCCCGAGACGCGACCGAATGCCTCCGGCCGGGCCAGTTCCGGCAAAAACGACGCGATCAACGACTCGCCCCAGGAAAAGAAAAGGTTGGCCACCACCACGGCCAGGATGGCCAACCACAGGTCACCCGGACCGCACAGCGCCAAGAGCAAGGTCCCTGCAATGCAGCCGATGGTGGAAGCGAGCAACCACACCTTTTTGGAACGCCGGGCATCGGTGCGAGCACCCAGGGCCGGCATCGTCAACATCACCAAGGCGCTGGACACCCCCAGCGCAAGGGTCCAGGCCAGCGTGGCCCAATCGGCCCCCCCCGCGATCACACCGACGAAATACGCGTTGAACACTGCGGTGATCACCACCGTCGTGAAGCCCGAGTTGGCAAAGTCGTACATGGCCCAACCCCACACCTCGCGGGGGCGGACACCGGGCTGCAGGGCTTCGCGGGGGAACCAAGTGGTAGTCATGATGATGCAGGACACTTGCAATCGAGCCTGCATCATGCACGATCACGGGGTCAACACGCTCAGTTCGGCGAGCGATACAGGCTGCGCAACCGGTGCCCCGAGCCCTCAGTGATCAACAGATTGCCGGCCGCATCAACCGCCAAGCCTGTGGGTTGATCAAAGCTGATGGCCGCGCCCACCCCTTCGCGGTACCCAGAACGCCCGGCACCTGCAATCGTCAGCACAGTGCCACTGGTGCCCTGCAACTGCACATGGCGAATCGCGTGGTTGCCACCGTCGGCCACCACCAGCGCCGACTGCCCGTCCAGCGCCACCGACAAGGGCAGGCTGAACGCCGCAAACGCGCCCGTTCCGTCCTGCGAGCCAGACTGTCCCGATCCCGCCACGGTGGCCACGACACCGGCCGGCGTCACCACGCGGATCAGATGGTTCTGCGTGTCAGCCACATAGATGGCCCCAGCCGCACTGATCGCCAGGCCTGA
>CAMCTE010000195.1 GCA_945878385.1 Azohydromonas lata NBRC 102462
TGCGCTGCGGCGCCTGGCGCGGGACCTCAAGAGCCTCACCGGGCTGCTCGACCGACTCGACCGCTATGCCCTTCAGCACCAGCGGCCGCTGACCGTGCCGCTGCTGCGGCAGATGCTGGACGAAGAACAGGGCCTGCCGCCGCAGCAGATGCCCACCGGCAGCGATGCCCCACAAGATTTGACATGAACCTCACCCTCTTCGATCTCGACGGCACCCTCATCGAGACCGACAGCGACCACGCCTTCGGCGACTTCCTCGTGCAAAACGGCTGGGTCGACCCGGTCGCGTTCAAGCAGCGCAACGATGCCTTCTACGCCGACTACCAGGCCGGCTGCCTGGATTTGCCGGCCTATGTGGCCTTCGCCACTTCGGGTTGGCGCCATCGGCCGCTGGAAGAAGCCCACGCCCTGCGCGAACGCTTCATGGCCGAAGTCATGCAGCCGGCCCTGCGCGACACGGCGCGGCAGTTGGTGCAACGCCACCTGGAGGCGGGCGACCTCGTGGCCATCGTCACCGCCACCAATGAATTCGTGACCGAACCCATTGCGCGCGCCTTTGGGGTGCCGCATCTGATCGCGCTGCAGCTCGAGCGCGACGGGCAAGGCCGTGCCACCGGCGCCATCCGGGGCATGCCCACCTTTCGAGAAGGCAAGATCGGGCGCGTCAACGATTGGCTGGCGGACATCGGTCATGCACAGGGCCGAGACGCCTTCGATCAAGTCACCGTCTACAGCGACTCCATCAACGACCTGCCGCTGCTCGAATGGGCCACCCACCCGGTGGCCACCAACCCCGCTGCGTCGCTGGCCGACGTTGCCCAACAGCGAGGCTGGCCCATACTCCAGCTCTTCACATGATCAAGCGCTTCATCAACAAACTGCTCGGCAAGACAGAACCTGCGGCGGTCGGCGGCATCCCGCGCGGCAAGCGCGTGGAAATCTCCGCCCAGGAGCATGGCATCGACCCCGCGCTCGTGGACGAGCGCGCCGTCAATGTCGTCACCACCCTCAAGAACGCCGGATTCGAGGCCTATGTGGTGGGTGGAGCGGTGCGCGACCTGCTGGTGGGCCGCCGCCCCAAAGACTTCGATGTGGCCACCAACGCTACCCCCGAACAGGTCAAGTCCCTGTTCCGCCGCGCCTTCATCATCGGCCGACGCTTTCGGATCGTGCATGTGATCTACGGCCGCGGCCGAGACCACGAAGTGATTGAGGTGTCCACCTTCCGCGCCTTCCTGGACGCAGCGGCAGCCGACCAGGTGGACGGCAACGAGCGCACCGCCAAGAGCGAGCTCGCCGGCAAGAGCCACGCAGTGGACGCCAGCGGCCGGGTGCTTCGGGACAATGTCTGGGGCCCTCAGATCGAAGACGCCGCGCGGCGCGACTTCACCATCAACGCCATGTATTACGACCCGGTTTCGCGGGTGGTGGTGGACTACCACGGCGGCCTGGCCGATGTGCGCGCCCGCGTACTGCGCATGATTGGTGATCCGGCCACGCGCTACCGTGAAGACCCGGTGCGCCTGTTGCGCGTGGCGCGCTTTGCCGCCAAGCTGGGCTTTGACATCGAGAAGGCCACGGCCAAGCCGATGAAGGCTACGACGGCCTTGTTGGCCAATGTGCCCGCCTCGCGTCTGTTCGACGAGATGATCAAGCTTTTGCAGACCGGGCACGCATTGGCCAGCATCGAGGCGGTGCGGCGCTTTGAATTGCACGGTGTGTTCCCCATTCTGGATGTGGCCCTGGGCCACCCTGTGGGCTCCCCTGCCGCCCGCTTCGTGGAACTGGCTTTGGCCGACACCGACCGCCGTGTGGGCGAGGACAAACCGGTGGCGCCCAGCTTCCTGCTGGCCTGCCTGCTGTGGGACGAGGCGCGGCTGCGCTGGCAGGCCTTGCGGGCCGACGGCGTGCCGGTGGTGCCGGCCTTGCAGCAGGCCATTGATGCGGTGTTTGATGAGCGCATCGGCGACATCTCAGGCCGCGGCAAGCTGGCCGCCGACATGCGCGAGATCTGGCTGATGCAGCCGCGTTTTGACCGCCGCAGCGGCAGCGGCCCGGCCTCACTGGTCGAGCAACCGCGCTTCCGCGCAGCCTTCGATTTCCTGCGTTTGCGTGCCGATGTGGACGAAGTGTCCGTGGAATTGGCCGAGTGGTGGGAAGACTACTCGCTGGGCACCGATGAAGAACGCGAAGCCCTGATGGCAGCCGTCAAGCCCCAGGGCGGTGCGCGCAGGGTCAAGACCGCCAAGGCCGAGGCCACCGCAAGCGCGCAGGGTTCGGCAAGGGCTGCGGCTGGTGACAACTCCCCACAGGCCCGCACCCGATCTGGCGCGGTAAGCCCAGAAGGTGAGGGCGCTGGTGAAGGTTGGTCAGGCGGTGAGGGCGGTGAAGGAGGCGAGGGCGGCGAGGGCGCTGCACCCCGCAAGCGCCGCCGCCGTCGGCGTCGCTCGGGTGAGGGGGGCGGTGGTGGCACCGGTGGTGCAGGCCCTGCAGGTGACGCCGCTCACTGAACAAGCCGTGGTGGGCCTGGGGTCAAACCTGGGCGATGCGCGGGGCCATCTGTTGGCGGCCCTGGAGGGCCTAGGCCGGCTTCACGACCGCCTGGGACTTCGGCTGGTGGGCGTCTCACCGCTGTACCGGACAGCGCCGTGGCAAACCGAAGGCCCGGATTTCCTCAACGCGGTGGCGGTGCTGGAAGGCGCCGGTGACGAGCAGGCACCGCAGCGGTTGCTGAGCACCTTGCTCGAACTGGAGCGCACGCAGGGCCGTGAGCGCCCGTTTCGCTACGCGCCGCGAACGCTGGACCTGGACCTGATTCTGTTCGGTCAGCGTGTGATGGATACCGCTGCTCTGCAGTTGCCTCATCCACGCGCCCTGCAGCGGGCCTTCGTGCTGCAGCCCTTGCTGGACTTGGCCCCCCACATGGAATGGCCAGGCTTGGGATGCCTCTGGCGCCACCACCTGGACAATTTGCACGACCCCGCACCGCAGCCCTTGGACGACCCGGACTGGCCCGCATTACCGATGAAGCGCTGACCGCGCGCAGGTTGGACAGTCTGGTCAGGTGCCCAACAGAGACTCGAAGATCCGCTGCCCCACGAAGGCCACGGTGGCCATGAGGGCCGTGGCGCCCAGCATCAGCGCCAGGATCACGCCCAGCACCGGCCCCCAGGCCGTGGGCAGCACGCCCAGTTGCGGGTGGTGGCGCTCGGCCCATCGTTCATCGGGTGTGAGCCCGTGCACGATGGCCGCCAACATGGCCGCGCTCACCGTCATGCCCAACAGGGGCAATAAAAAGGTGGCCGGCGCGTCGTCCACGCCCAGGCTGCGGATGCGCTGCAGGCCCATCAGGCCGATGAAGGCGGCCGCCGCATGCAGCCATCCCCAGGGGTCGGTCATGCCGCGCAAGTAAAAGCGGTGCAGTCCGAAGAACCCACCCAGCACGGCCGCCCAGGTGGTCAGGGTCTTGGAGCGGGGGGGCGCCGAAGGCGCTGGCACGGTGCCGTCGGCCGGCGCGGCCTGCATGGTTTGTCGTTCTTCCACGCCGCTCATTTCACACCTCCGGGGCCGGCCTCGCTGTGGGCGCCGGGGCCCAATGCACGCTGCATCAGCACCACATCCAACCAACGGCCAAATTTCCAGCCGGAGTGCTTGAGCACCCCGGTGTGCTCGAAGCCGCAGGCCTGGTGCACCCCGATGGAAGCAGCGTTGTCTGAATCCCCGATGACGGCCAGCATCTGTCGAGCCCCCAGCGCCGTGCAGCGCGCCACCAGTTCGGCCAACAGCAGCCGACCCAGCCCCTGGCCCTGGGCCTGGGGAGACAGGTAGATCGAATCCTCAAGAAAGAAGCGGTAGGCCGGGCGAGGCCGGAATGCATTGGCATAGGCATAGCCCAACACTTGACCGTTGCGCTCGGCCACCAGCCAGGGCAGGCCCTTGGCGCACACATCGGCATGGCGGCGCTGCACATCTTCCTCCGAGGGCGCGTCCAGTTCAAAGGTGCCGGTGCCGTGCAGCACCGCATGGGCATAGATGGCGGCTACCGCGGGAATGTCGGCAGGCTGGCAGGGGCGGATCAGGGCCACGAGGGCGGCTTCGGTCATGGGCGGTGCATCAATGGAACTCAGAGCCCTATAATAGAAGGCTTTGGTGAACGACCCACGGGCGGGGCTGCATGCAGCTGCGCCTTCAAGGGTGTATCTACGGTCACCGCCGCGGCCCCGGTTTTCCGGGGCCATCCAGCCCGGGTTCGATGAGTGTCTCCTTCGAATCTGCGCACTGTGCTCAAGGAATTCCTATGGTCGTCATTCGACTGGCTCGTGGCGGCGCCAAGAAGCGCCCCTTCTACAACATCGTCGTGGCCGATTCGCGCAATCGTCGCGATGGTCGCTTCATCGAACGCGTGGGTTTCTACAACCCCGTGGCCTCCGGCGCTGCCGAAGGCCTGCGTGTTTCGATGGACCGCATCACCTATTGGGCGGGCGTGGGCGCTCAGCTTTCACCGGCGGTGACCCGCCTGGTGGATGTGGCCCGCAAGTCGGCCCAGGCCTGAACGCTGCTGCCGCCGCCCGGATGAGTGCCGGGCCGGTCGGCAACCGCATGCCCCGCGCACCCCTGGTGTTCGGGGCTTCTTTTTTTCTGCGCACCCACCTCCATCGCTGCCATGGCTGCTGAAACCCTGAACGAAAACACCTGGCCCGATGACGCCGTGGAGGTGGGCGTGGTCACGGGGGCTTGGGGCATCAAGGGTGGCCTGCGAATCAAACCATTTTCAACCGACCCGCAGGCCCTGTTTTCAACCAAGCGCTGGTACTGGCAACCGCCGGATGGCTTGCCCGCTGCGCAGGCCCAGCGCTTGAGCGTGCTGGAGCAACCGCTGCGCGTGGCTTCGGCCCGCGAGCAAGGCGACAGCCTGGTGGCCCTGGTGCAAGACCTCAGCGACCGCGATGTGGCGCAGGCGTGCAAGGGCTTGCGCCTGTTCGTGCGGCGCAGCAGCTTTCCCACGGCCGAGGAGGGCGAGTACTACTGGGTAGACCTCATCGGCCTGGAAGTCTTCAACCGCCAGGAAGAGCGCCTGGGTATGGTGGCCGGGCTGATGCAGACAGGCCCGCATTCGGTGCTGCGCATCGAAGCTCTTGATCCCCAGACGGGCACGACCATCGAGCGGCTGGTGCCCTTCGTGGACGCATTCGTGGATGAGGTCGATCTGCCGCATAAGCGCATCCGGGTCGATTGGGGTCTGGACGATTGAACGGGGTGGGGCATGCCGCGCTTTGACG
>CAMCTE010000196.1 GCA_945878385.1 Azohydromonas lata NBRC 102462
CACCCGTCCCGCACGAATCCTCCCGGCCCCCCATGCACTCACGGTCCATCCCGCGCTTTCTGTCCGCTGTCAGCATGCTGTGCAGCGTCGCGCTGTGCGCACCAGCCCAATCACCGGCACCACAGGCCGCACCAGCCGCACCAGCCGCACCAGCCGCACCTGCCCCCGCCGCCAAATCCAACTGGAATGTCAACCAACCCCCCGGCGCGGCGCGCACGGTGGGCATCGACACCCGCACCGGCACCTGGATGAGCGTGGATGTCAGCCCCGACGGCCAGTCCATCGTGTTCGATCTCTTGGGCGACCTCTACCTGCTGCCCATCGAGGGCGGCACGGCCCGGCCGCTCACCACCTCCATCGCCTGGGAACACCAGGCGCGCTTCTCGCCTGATGGCCGGCAGATCGCCTTCGTCTCCGACGGCGGCGGCGGCGACAACATCTGGGTGATGAACACCGATGGCAGCGGCGCGCGCGCCATCACCACCGAACCCGAGCGCCTGCTCAACAACCCCGCCTGGCACCCCAGCGGCCAGTACCTGCTGGCGCGCAAGCACTACTTCGGCACCCGCTCCATGGGCTCAGGCGAAATCTGGCTCTATCACCTGGACGGCGGCAAGGGCGTGGCCCTCAACGATAAGCCCAACTGGCAGAAAGACCTGGGCGAGCCCGCCATTTCACCCGATGGCCGCCACCTCTACTACTCGCGCGACACGACGCCGGGCAACACCTTCGAATACAACAAGGACTCCAACAAAGAGATCTTCCGCATCTTCCGGCAAGACCTCAGCGACGGCCACACCGAAGCCTTCGTCACCGGCCCGGGTGGCGCCATCCGCCCCGTGCCCTCGCCCGACGGCAAACACCTGGCCTTCGTGCGCCGCGTGCGCACCCAAAGCACCCTGTTCATCAAAGACCTGCAGACCGGCACCGAACGCGCCCTGTGGGCAGGCCTCAGCCGCGACTTGCAGGAAGCCTGGAGCGTGTACGGCGTTTACCCCGGCTTCGCCTGGACACCCGACGCCCGGCAACTCGTGGTGTGGGCCCAGGGCCAGCTTTGGCGCGTGGATGCCGCCAGCGGCAAGGCCAGCACCATCCCCTTTCATGTGAAGCACACCCGCGAGGTGCGCGACGCCCTGCGGGTGAAGCAAACCGTGTCGCCCGACCAATTCGAGGTGCGCCAACTGCGCCATGTGCAAGTGGCCCCCGATGGCCGCTTCGTCGTGTACTCGGCGCTTGGCCACCTGTGGCAGCGCGACCTCCAGCAAGAAGCGGCCCCCGCCCAACGCATCACGAAGCAGGCCGATCACTTCGAGTTCCAGCCCAGCCTCAGCCGCGACGGCAAGCGCGTGGTGTATGTCAGTTGGGACGACCGGCAAATGGGCCGCGTGCGCGTGCGCGACTTGGCCAGCGGCCGCGAAACCACCGTCACGCCCGAACCCGGCAAGTACCTCAGCCCCCGCTTCTCGCCCGATGGCCGCCAGGTCGTCTACATGAAGTCGCGCGGCACGGTGCTGCTCTCACCCTGGCATGGCCTGGACACCGGTGTCTACCTGGCCGCCGCTGACGGCAGCACCCACCCGCGCCGCATCAGCCGCGATGGCGACACCCCGCAATTCGGCGCGCGCAATGACGAACTCTTCATCACCCGCACCAGCCCAGTCAGCGAAGTCGAAACCCGCCGTGCCCTGTGGCGCGTGCGCCTGAGCGATGGCCAGGAAACCGAAGTCGCCCGTGGCGAATTCATCAGCGAATACAGCGTCTCGCCCGATGGCCGCTGGCTGGGCTTCATCGACCGCTTCCACGCGCATGTGCTGCCCTTGCCACAAACCGGCAGGCCGCTGACCATCGCCGCGCGCATGGACGCGTTGCCCATCAAGCGGCTGAGCCACGACGCGGGCCAGCACCTGCACTTCAGCGGCGATTCACGCACCGCCCACTTCAGCATGGGCAACCGCTTGTTCAGCGTGCCGCTGTCTCAATGGAACGATCTCAAGCCGTCGCGCCAGGGCCGCGATATCGGCCTGACGGCCAGCACCGACCGGCCCCAGGGCCGCATCGCGCTGGTGGGCGCGCGCGTGGCCACGCAGCGTGCGGCGCAACCCGATGAAGTCATCGAAGATGCGGTGATCCTGATTGAAGGCCACCGCATCGCCGCCATCGGGCCGGCCTCGCGCATCACCATCCCCGCCGATGCACGGCGTGTGGATGTGCGCGGCAAGACCATCGTGCCCGGCTTCATCGACGCCCACTGGCACGGCGCCATGGGCGAAGATGGCCTGATCCCGCAGCAAAGCTGGGTGAACCTGGCCTCGCTGGCCTTCGGTGTCACCGCGGTGCACGACCCCAGCAACCGCAATGACCACATCTTCGCCCAGGCCGAACTGCAACGCGCGGGGCTGGTCTTGGGCCCGCGCATCTTCAGCACCGGCACCATCCTGTATGGCGCCAAGGGTTCGGCCAACGCGCTGATCAACAACCTCGACGACGCGCTCACCCACCTGCAGCGGCAAAAGGACAACGGCGCCATCAGCGTCAAGAGCTACAACCAGCCCCGGCGCGAACAGCGCCAGATGGTGCTCGAAGCTGCCCGCCGCACCAACATGATGGTCGTTCCCGAAGGCGCCAGCATGTTCCAGCAGAACATGAGCCACATCGTGGACGGTCACACCGGGCTCGAGCACGCGCTGCCCATCGACACCGTGTACGACGATGTGAAGCAGCTGTGGACGCAAACCCAGGTGGGCTACACACCCACGCTCAATGTGGCCTATGGTGGGCTGGACGGCGACCACTACTGGTACTCGCGCACCGATGTCTGGCGCCACCCGCTGCTGAAGAAATATGTGCCGCCCGGCATCCTGGAGGCCCGCTCGGTGCGCCGCCCCACCGCACCGGAAGAGGACTTCAATGTCATCCGCGTGGCCCGCACCGCCACCGAACTGCAGCGCGCGGGAGTGCCCGCCATGATCGGGGCGCATGGTCAGCGCGAAGGCCTGGGCGCGCATTGGGAAATGTGGATGTTCGCGCTTGGCGGCATGACCCCGCTGGAAGCCCTGCGCACCGCCACCCTCAACCCTGCCCGTCATTTCGGGCTGGACGCCGACCTGGGCAGCCTGGAAGTGGGCAAGCTGGCCGACCTGGTGGTGATCGACGGCGATGTGCTGTCCGACATTCGCCAAAGCGACCGCATCAGCCATGTCATGCAGAACGGGCGCCTGTACGAAGCGGCTACCCTGGCCGAGACCGTGTCGCGCAAGCGACCGCGCGCGCCGCTGTTCTTTGAAGGCCAGGCCGGCCCGGGTCTGCTGTCCACCGACCCGCACTTCTATTGCGCCGGCCACTGACCTCCACCGCACGGCGCCGCTCACGCCACTGCGTCTTCCACTCCCTCTTCCACTCCACCTTCCACACCACTGCAGACCCCATCATGGCCACCATCACACTGCCCACCAACGATGTCCTCGTGGTCCATGGTCCGCTGCAGCCGGCCTCTGTGGTGGTGCTGGATTCACCCCACTCCGGCCGTGTGATGCCGGCTGATTTCCATGCCGCCTTGCCGCACGAAGACCTGCGCGACGGCGAAGACGAATACATCGATGAGCTCTATGCGCCGGCGGCCGCGCTGGGCATTCCGTTGCTGGCCGCTCAGTTTCCACGCACCTACATCGACGCCAACCGCCACGCCGGCGATATCGACCTGGACTTGTTGGATGGCCCCTGGCCGCACCACCATCAACCCAGCGGCAAGGCAGCCCTGGGCAAGGCCCTGCTGTGGCGAACGCTAGACGACGGCCGCGCCATCTACAGCCGGCGCCTCACCGCCGCCGAGGTGGCCGCGCGCATCGAACGCTGCCACACGCCGTACCACGCCACCTTGCAGGCGCTGATGGACGCCGCCCACCGCAGCCACGGCCGCGTGGTGCACATCAACTGCCACTCCATGAACGCCGTGGCCGGTGCCATGGGCGAGGGCGGGGCTGGCAAGCCCCGGGCCGATTTCGTGCTGGGTGACCGTGATGGCACCACCTGCAGCGCCGAGGTCACCCACTTCGTGCGCGACCAACTCGCCGCACACGGCTACAGCGTCAAGATCAACGACCCCTTCAAGGGCGTGGAACTGGTGCGCGCCTATTCCAACCCGGCCGCCGGCCGCCACAGCCTGCAACTGGAAATCAACAAGCGCGTCTACATGGACCAGGCCAGCGGGCAGAAGATCGCCCACTTCACGGTCCTGCAGCAGCAGCTCATGGACATGCTGCGCATGATGCAGCGCCATTTCGCTTAAGCGGCACCTCACGCGCGGCTCGCAGCAAGCGCACCGTGGACGCTCCACCGTCGGTCTCGTTCACGCAGGCGCTGCGCTTTTGGCTGAAGCTCGGCTTCATCAGCTTCGGCGGCCCCGCGGGGCAGATCGCCCTCATGCACGCCGAACTGGTGGAGCGCCACCGATGGATCAGCGAGCGGCGATTCCTTCACGCCTTGAACTATTGCATGCTGCTCCCCGGCCCTGAGGCGCAGCAGTTGGCCACCTACATCGGCTGGCTGATGCACCGCACTTGGGGCGGCATTGCGGCGGGGGTGCTGTTCGTGCTGCCTTCGCTGTTCATTCTGGTCGCGCTGAGCTGGGTGTATGTCCGCTTGGGCGACATGCCGGCCGTGGCCGGTGTCTTCTACGGCCTGAAGCCCGCCGTCACCGCCTTGGTGGTGCATGCCGCCTACCGCATCGGCACGCGAGTGCTGAAGAATCGGTGGTTGTGGAGCATCGCTGCGGGCTCCTTCACCGCAACCGTGGCGCTGGGTGTGCCGTTTCCGGCCATCGTGGCGCTAGCCGCGGTTTTGGGCTGGTTCGGTGCACAGCGCTGGCCTTCGGTGTTTTCAGAGGGCGCCGCCCATGGCCCCCGCGGCACGCCCACCCGCGGGCAGGGCGGTGTGGCCCTGATCGACGACCACACACCGGCGCCAGCCCATGCCCGTTATGCGCGTCACCGTTTGCTCAAGGTGCTGGCCATCGGAGTCGGCCTGTGGCTGCTGGGCATGGCTTGGTTGGTGGCGGCATTCGGCTGGCACGGCACCCTGGCGCAGATGGCCTGGTTCTTCACCAAGGCCGCGCTGCTGACCTTCGGCGGCGCTTACGCAGTGCTGCCCTATGTGTTCGAGGGCGCAGTGGACACCCACGGCTGGCTCACGGCGGCACAGATGATGGACGGCCTGGCCTTGGGCGA
>CAMCTE010000197.1 GCA_945878385.1 Azohydromonas lata NBRC 102462
ATTGGATGAGCATGCGGAAGGTGTTCATTCCGCCGAGATTGATGTCGACCTGCGCCGCAGTGGCCGGGACCGAGAAGCCATCATGGCTGATATTCGCCAGCGCCTATCCTCACTGCCTGGGCAGGTGGCGATCGGGCAGCCGATTGGGCATCGGCTGGACCATCTGTTGTCGGGCGTAAGGGCTCAGGTGGCGCTGAAGATCTTTGGTGACGACACCGACACCTTGCGCGGCCTGGCCGAAGGATTGCGCACCGAATTGGCGACCGTTGCGGGATTGGTCGACCTGACGATTGAAAAGCAGGTGTTGATTCCACAAATCTCGGTTCGACTTGATCACCGAAAAGCCGCCCAGATGGGCTTGGCCCCCGGTGAAGCGGTTCGCGTGCTGCAGACCCTGACCGACGGGGCGCATGGGGCGCAGATCATCGATGGCGTACGCCGCTATGACCTGGTGCTGAGGCTGCCGGATCACCAGCGGTCGCCCCAAGACCTGGCCAGAACCTTGATCGACACCCCAGCAGGGCGTGTTCCCGTCTCGGCCATCGCAACGGTCGAGGAGACCGATGGACCCAACCAGATCGGCCGAGAAAATGGCCGGCGCCGCATCGTGGTGTACGCCAATACGGACGGGCGCGACATGAGTGAAGTGGTGGCGTCCGTGCGCCAGATCCTCAACAAGCAGGAACTCCCCACGGGATACTTCATCAGTCTGGAAGGACAATTTCAGGCACAGGAACAGGCCACCAAGCTCATCGCCGGGCTCTCCGTGGTGTCTTTGGTCATGATCGTGCTGGTGCTCTACTCTCGCTACCAATCCATGGTGCTCACGGCGATCATCATGGCCAATATTCCGTTGGCACTGATCGGCGCAGTGGCGGCCATGTGGATCGCGGGGGTTCAGCTGTCCGTGGCGTCCATGGTCGGATTCATCACACTGGCGGGCATCGCCACCCGCAACGGCATTTTGAAGATCAGCCACTACTTGAATCTGTGTCGCCTGGAAGGCGAGTCCTTCGGCCAGCCCATGATCATTCGAGGTTCACTGGAACGCTTGACTCCGGTGCTGATGACTGCACTGGTGGCGGCATTCGCGCTGACGCCACTGCTTCTGGCTGCCGATGCACCGGGCAAAGAGATCCTGCATCCGGTGGCCGTGGTGATCTTCGGCGGGCTGATCAGCTCCACCCTGCTCGACACAGTACTGACGCCGGTTTTGTATTGGAGATTCGGAGCAAAAGCAACTGAACAGCTGGTCGGACAACAGGGCACCGATGCAGATGCCGTCGGGACCAAGTCACTTCGCGAGGCTTATTGATTCATCCCCACCTGAAGGAATTCATCATGGTCAAAACGATACTCCACCTCCTCACAATGGTGCTGGCGATTGCTTTCACAGCCGGCGCCCACGCGCACGGCAGTGCCAAACCCAAGCACGGCGGCGTGGTCGCCATGGCCAATGATTTGACATTCGAGCTTGTGGGCACCGCCACCGGAGCGGTGATCTACATCGAAGACCACGGCAAACCAATGGCACCCACCGGGATTACAGGGCGGCTCACGGTACTCAGCGGTGCCGAGAAGACTGAAGCGGACTTGGCGGTGGCGGGAGACCGGCTTGAAGCCAAGGGTGTGAAGCTGGGCCCAGGAACCAAGGTGGTGGCCGCCCTGACAAATCAGGCCAAGAAACCCATCACCGTGCGCTTCAGCCTCAAATAGCCTCATCGCAAAGCGCTATGGCACCCTGGCCAACTCCCGCGCCCAGGGCCCTCACAGCCGCAGATCAGCCGCCTGCGCCGGCAGCGCGTATTTCAAGTCGTACACCAGTGCATGGCCCTTGCCCAGCCGGCGGATGGCAGCCGGCCCCATCTCGGCAAATTCACGGTGAGCCACAGCCAGAACGATGGCGTCATACACGCCATCGACTGGCCGATCGAGCAGCCTGACCTGGTGCTCGGACAGGGCCACCTGTGGGTTGGCCCAGGGGTCCATCACATCAACGCCACAACCTCGAGCCTGCAAGGCCGAAACGATATCGGCCACGCGGGTATTGCGCAGGTCGGGGCAGTTCTCCTTGAAGGTCAAGCCCATGACCAGCACCTTGGAGCCATCCGCACTGATTCGGCGTGCCGACATCGCCTGCACCAAGCGGTTGGCCACATACAAGCCCATGCCATCGTTCAGTTTGCGCCCGGCCAAGATGAGTTCCGGGTGATAGCCCAGTGCCTGCGCCTTGTGCGTCAGGTAATAGGGGTCCACGCCAATGCAGTGCCCGCCCACCAAGCCTGGCGTAAACGGAATGAAGTTCCATTTGCTACGGGCCGCCCGCAGTACCGACTCGGTGTCGATGCCCATGCGGTTGAAGATCTGCGCCAACTCATTGACCAGGGCGATATTGACATCCCGTTGGGTGTTCTCGATCACCTTGGCCGCCTCAGCCACACGAATGCTCTCGGCCCTGTGCGTACCCGCGGTGATGATTTCACGGTACAAGGCATCCACCACGGCCGCGGCTTCAGGGGTTGAGCCCGAAGTCACCTTCACGATGCTGCCCACCGAGCGCTGCCGGTCACCGGGGCTCACGCGCTCGGGGCTGTAGCCGCAGACGAAGTCGTGGTTGAACCGCAAGCCGGAGTGCTGCTCCAGCACCGGCACGCAATCCTCTTCCGTGCAACCGGGGTAGACAGTGGATTCATAGATGACGATGTCGCCCGGCTTCAACACCCGGCCCACGGTTTCGCTGGCCTTGATCAAGGGCGTGAGGTCGGGCCGCTTGTGGCCATCAACCGGCGTGGGCACCGTGACGATGTAGCAGTTGGCGCTTCGCAGGTCTTGGGGGTTGGTGGTGCACTTCAGGCCTCGCGCGCCGCGCAGTTCTTCAGCGGTGACTTCACGGGTGGAATCGCGGCCACCGTTGATCTCATCCACACGCGGTTGGTGGATGTCAAACCCCAGCACCGGCCGCTTTTGCGCGAAGGCCACTGCCAGGGGCAAACCCACATAGCCCAGGCCGACAACGGCCAGTTCGAGGTGATCAAGGTTCATGTGCACTTAAGAAGGTGGAGGTTCAGAAGACGCCATCGATCTTGAAGGCGTGATGGCGTAAGGCTGCGCCATCATCGGAGTTGCGGCTGTTGATTCATTGAGAATTGAACACTCGCGTGCAATGGGTCCACCGGACACTGTTGGGTACGCATGAACGGGCCCGACTCCACCGGTACGCACACCTCCTTCGGGCATGAGATGTTCAAGCGTTCGCCATCCACCGCTTCAGCGTGGTGGTGTGCGGGCCTGGAGCCCTTGGTGGCCACGCTGGTCTTCTTCCTGCTGGCGGGGTTTCTCGCTCCGATGCGTGAAACGGGCTCTGGGCTTGCTTCAGCCGTGTCCCCATGGCTTCACGGGTGGCCGGCCGCGGCGTATGCCCGCAGGGCTGTCAGCAGCGTCGATCTCGGCCTTCTGGTGCTGATGTGGGCCATCACCTTCCCGGCGCCCGACCAACTGTTTGCGCCACGATGGCAGCGTTGGAGCACGGCAGCGGCCAACGCGGTGATGCTGGCGGGTGTGTTGCTGCTGTGCGCCTGGGCCACGCGCGGGCTTCAGGCCATGAGCGTGGAACTGTGGGCAGCCTGGGCGGTGGTGACCCCCGTGGCACATCAGAGCGCACTGAGCCTGGTAGGCCACATCTGGACGAAGTGGGCCGCACACACACGACCACCTGGGGCGGTGGTGGTGGGCACGGGCCCCATGGGGATCCGCACGGCCAGGGCCTTGCGCCGCTTGAAGGGCGTGAATGCCAAACGATTCCTGGGTTGGGTTGAGGTGGACGAAGGACAACGCGAACGGGCACCGACATGCGAATGCCGGGGCCCACGCCGCCGCTGGCGCCTGGGAGGCCTGACGGAACTTGAAGCGATGCTGCAGGATGGCCGCGTGCAGGAGGTGTACCTGACGGGGCCTGAGATGGCTGCACATGCCCCGGAAAGCAACCGCTTGTGGAACGCCTTGCAGGACAGCACAGTGACGGTTCGCTGGATTCCCGATGTGCTGCACGCCCTGGTGGTGCAGGGGCAGATGGGCACATTGGAAGGCTTGCCATTGATCGGCATGTTGGAATCACCCTATGACGGACCACGCGCGGTGCTCAAGCGGGCCAGCGATGTGGTGCTGGCGCTGTTGGCGCTGGCCCTGCTGTGGCCGCTGATGCTGGGGATTGCAGCGGCGGTTCGTTGGGATTCCAAGGGTCCGGCCCTGTTCCGCCAGCGGCGCCTGGGTTGCAACGGCCAGGTCATTGAAGTGTGGAAGTTCCGCACGATGACGGTGATGGAAGACGGAGAACGGATCGAACAGGCGCGGCAGGGTGATGTGCGGATCACGCGCCTGGGTCGAATGCTCAGGCGAACCTCGCTGGATGAACTCCCGCAGTTCATCAATGTGCTGCAGGGGCGCATGAGTGTGGTGGGCCCCAGGCCGCATGCCCTGGCACACAACGAAGAGTACCGGCACCTGGTGACGGCCTACATGGTGCGCCACAAGGTGCGCCCGGGCATCACGGGATGGGCCCAGGTTCATGGGCTGAGAGGTGAAACCGACACGCTGGACAAGATGAGGCGCCGGATTGAACACGATCTCTACTACCTTCAGCACTGGTCACTGGCTTTGGACCTGCAGGTGGTGCTGCGCACAATCGGCCTGGTGTTCAAGGATGCGCGTGCCTGGTGATGTGAACAGGCACGGGCACTCAATGGCCTGCTTACCCAGATGCTTCGCGGCACAAGCACTCGCATGGTGGGTGGGTTTGGCAGCCATGACCGCCTGGGCACAGCCCTCCCCTGCGGGCGCTGACCGCGGCACGCTTGCAGTCGAGCAGGCCTGGATGCACGAGCGCAACCCCACGCGCTTGGCGCCGGGCCTGCCCACAGCGGCCGATGTGGCGCGCATGTCAATGGTGGATGGGGCTTACAGCGGCACTTGGGGGCGACAACGCTGGTCGGGAACCGGCCGTTTGTCCAGCACGCACTACGCCAACGAAGGCGCGCTGAACCATGAGGCCTATCGGCTGGGTACAGCCCTGGACCTGCAGACCGCAGGTGATTGGGGTGCGCGTGCAAGTTGGCGCCAACAGCGTGAGCCCCTGGAGGGCCAACTGAGGCTGGTCCCCGACACCGGGGAGCGCCGGCAACAGACGGTGGCGCAATACGGCGCGGCCTTGTTGTGGG
>CAMCTE010000198.1 GCA_945878385.1 Azohydromonas lata NBRC 102462
CCACCGACTGGCTGCTGCGGCCGATCACCGCGGGCAGATCCGTGACGCTGAGCAGGCGGGATTTGCCTTGCCACACCAAGCGCAACGCACCCGGCTCGGCCTGCGGGCTGGGGCTTTCGAACTGCGTGACGGCGCCCGCGTCGCCCCGGCGGCCACCCTGAACATGCACGAGCACCGGTTCGGCCCGGCCGCGCAGGTGCACCCAATCGAGGCTTCGGAAGCGGCTGCGCTGGCGGCCGGTGAGCGCTTTGTGCAGGGCGTCGGTCACCAGGGTTTCGCCGTCGCCGGCATGGTCCAACAGCCGTGCGGCCACATTCACCGCGTCGCCGTAGACATCGGCCTGCACCTCGGCCACTTCGCCCAGGGCGATGGAGACCTGCAGCTTCAGCACCCGCGCGGGATGTGGGCTGCGGGTGCGCCGGGAGGGGGCTGCGGTGCGCTCGATGCAGGCGTGCATGTCGGCAGCGGCCTGCACGGCTCCGGTGGGCTGGTCGAACAGGGCCATGAGGCCGTCGCCCAGTGTTTTGATCAGCCGGCCTCCGCTGGGGGTGACGGCATCGGTCAGGGCGGCGACCGAGCGGGTGACGAGCAGGGTGGCGTTGGCGTTGCCCAGTTCCTCATACAAGGCCGTGCTGCCCCTCAGATCGGCAAACAGCACCGCCTTGTTCGAGAGGGACTGCGTCATGGCCTCAACCCGCCCGCGGATCCTTCAGTTCAAAGGTTGTCGAGGTAGGTGCGCAACTTGTCGCTGCGGCTGGGATGCTTGAGCTTGCGGATGGCCTTGGCTTCGATCTGGCGGATCCGCTCGCGGGTGACATCGAACTGCTTGCCCACTTCTTCCAGGGTGTGGTCGGACTGCATTTCGATGCCAAAGCGCATGCGCAGCACCTTGGCTTCGCGCGGGGTGAGGCTGTCCAGGATGTCCTTGACCACATCACGCAGACCCGCCTGCATGGCGGCATCCATCGGGGCCACATTGTTGGTGTCTTCGATGAAGTCGCCCAGGTGGGAATCGTCGTCGTCGCCGATGGGTGTGTCCATGGAGATCGGCTCTTTGGCGATCTTCATGATCTTGCGCACCTTGTCCTCGGGCATCTCCATCTTCTCGGCCAGCGTGGGGGCGTCGGGCTCGAAGCCGAACTCCTGCAGGTGCTGACGCGACAAGCGGTTCATCTTGTTGATGGTTTCGATCATGTGCACCGGGATGCGGATGGTGCGGGCCTGGTCGGCGATCGAGCGCGTGATGGCCTGGCGGATCCACCAGGTGGCATAGGTGGAGAACTTGTAGCCGCGCCGGTATTCGAACTTGTCCACCGCCTTCATCAGGCCGATGTTGCCTTCTTGGATCAGATCGAGGAACTGCAGACCGCGGTTGGTGTACTTCTTGGCAATGGAGATGACCAGGCGCAGGTTGGCCTCGATCATTTCCTTCTTGGCCTCGCGGCTGGCACGCTCGCCGGCGTTCATCTGCTTGTTGATGCCCTTGAGGTCGTCCAGCGGCACCACTGCGCGGGATTGCAGGTCGATGAGCTTTTGCTGCAGTTCCTGCACGGCCGGCAGATTGCGCGTGAGCACAGCAGAGTAGGGTTTGCCGGCAGCGGCTTCCTTCTCGGCCCACTTCAGGTTCAGAATGTTGGCCGGGAAGGTCTTGACGAAGTGGTCTTGCGGCATGCCGCACTTTTCGACCGCGATCTTGCGCAGCTCGCGCTCGTAGCGGCGTACGTCATCGACCTGCTGGCGCAGGATGTCGCACAGGCGCTCGATGGTCTTGACGGTGAAGCGAATGCTCATGATCACTTCGCTCACGCCGGACTGCGCCTTGTTGTAGGCCGGCGACTTGTAGCCGTCCTTCTCATAGGCCTTGCGCATCTTGTCGAACTGTGTGCGCAGTTCGGTGAACTTCACCAGTGCCGCGTTCTTGAGTTCTTCAAGCTTCTTGGTGAGGGCCTTGGAGCCGCCTGCGCCGTCGTCGTCCTCTTCTTCGTCGAATTCGTCGAAGTCTTCCTCGGCCACGTAGTCGTCGGCCTCGTCTTCGGCCACGAAGCCATCCACCACTTCAGAGATCTGTACCTCACCGGCCGCGATCTTGTCGGCCATGGCCAGAATTTCGGCGATGGTGGTGGGCGAGGCGGAGATGGCCACCATCATGGCCTGCAGGCCGCCTTCGATGCGCTTGGCGATCTCGATTTCGCCTTCGCGCGTGAGCAGTTCCACAGTGCCCATCTCGCGCATGTACATGCGCACCGGGTCGGTGGTGCGGCCGAATTCGGAGTCGACCGTGGACAGCGCGGCTTCGGCGGCTTCTTCGGCTTCCTCTTCGGTGGCGGTGGCGGCGTTGCCGCCTTCGATCAGCACCAGGGCAGCATCGGGTGCCTGCTCGTAGACAGCGATGCCCATGTCATTGAGCATCGAGACGATGGCCTCGAGAATTTCGTTTTCGACGAGCTTTTCAGGCAGGTGGTCGCTGATCTGCTGGTGCGTGAGATAGCCGTCCTTCTTGCCCATCTTGATGAGGGCCTTGAGTTCGAGGCGGCGCTTGTTGACTTCCTCTTCGGTCAGGGCGGTTTCGTCCAAGCCGAACTCGCGCATCAGGGCGCGCTCTTTGGCGCGGCTGACCTTCATGCGCAGCGGTTTGGCCTTGGCGCGTTCCTCGATGTCGGCTTCGGCGGCCACCTCGGGTTCGGCTTCAGTCTCCAACTCGGCTTCGATGTCGGAGAAGTCTTCTTCGATGACCTCGGCTTCTGCCTTGGCTTTGCCCTTGGTCTTGCCGGCGGGCTGTTTGGCTGCAGGCTTTTCAGCGGCCTTGCCCGAGGCCTTGGCCGATGCCTTGGCCGATGGCGCCGTGGCAGTGGCCTTTGTGGGTTTTGCGGCCTTTGCGGCCTTTGCGGGTTTGGCAGCAGGCTTTGCGGCTGTCTTGGCGGCGGGCTTGGTGGTGGCAGCCGCCTCTACCTTGACCTTGGATGCCGCAGCCGCGGGCTTGGCCGCCGTTTTTTTCTTCGTGTCTTCCGCAGTGGAGCTTGCGCCGGCCTTGGTCGGGGACTTGGCGGCGGTCTTGACTACAGGCTTGGCGGCTTTCTTGGCGGTCATGTTTGTCCTGGGCGCGGGTGAGTCGGCGGCTCCACGCGGTGGCGCCGTCGGCAGGTCAGAAGGTCAGGGATTCAAGAGGGGCGGCAAGCGCGGCGGCAACCGCGGCGGGTGAGCCGGTTCGCACTGCACAGTCAAACCGCATTGCACAACCGGCCCATACCGAAGGCCAAAATCCATGGCCGAGACCCGTGAAAGGACGGTTCAAGGCGTGCATGCGGTGCGGTCGCTCTCACGCGTTGGATTATACCAGCTTTAGGGCGGCAAGAGGCAGACAGTGGCCGGCTGCCGAAAGCCTGCGCCGTTGCTGGCGGCACGGCGGTGCTCGGGGCCGGGCAGCGTTCAGGGCGCGCCGTCTGCCGCCGAAGCGATCAAGGCCTGCTTGAGGTTCTTCCAGCGCTCGAACACCCGTTGGTACTCCAGCATCGCTTGGGGGTCGGTGGCGGCTTGGGCGGCCAGCGCGGTCTGCTGTTGTTGAAGGCGGTCCAGATGCAGTTGGTCCAGGGCTCGGCGCAAACCTTCCCAGCTGGCTTCGGACTCATCGGTTTCCTGTGCCTGCAACTGCCTCCAGGCCCGCTGAAGTTCGGGGGATTCCTGCAGCGCCAACTGCAGCGCGGCCCAGGGGCGTGGGCCGTGTTCTTCCAAGTCGCGCTCAAGCCATCGCAGCAGCACGGCATGGGGGGCAGCCAGCGCGTTGAGCAGATCCAGGTCTTCGGCGCCCAAGCGTTGCCACCAATCGGCTTGCTTGAGCAGCAACTGCGTGACCCAGTCGGCCGGGCTGCGCGGCGTGCGCCGCAGGGCAGGCGGGGCGCTGCCGCGCCTTAGAGGGTCGGCCATCGCCTGCCGGTCGGCCCAGTTGCCGCGCCGCCGAGGCCCGCCGCCAGCACCCGCCCCTTGGAAATCGGGGCGCGCGTGGCCCTGGGTGCGGCCGTATCCGCCAGCGTCCGAGGCTGGCCCAGCCGAGTTTCCTGGTGGGCCGTCTGGGTGGGGCGACCAAGCGCTGCGGCGTGCATCGGTGTTGCGGCCCGCGCCTGACGAGTAACCGCCCGCATGGCCGCTGGAGGCCCCGCTGCGGTTGCGCGCCATGGCGCTCCACAGCGACGACAGTTCCTGCACCGGCAGCGACGCAGCCCGTGCGAACTCCTGGAGCATCTGCCGTTGCAGGGCGCCCTCGGGCAGGGCGCTCCACAAGGGATAAGCCTGGTTGGCGAATCGGGCTCGGCCTTCTGGCGTGTCCATTTCACAGCCCTGTTGGGCCATCGTCAGCATCTGCCGCGACAAGGGCACCGCGTCGTCCACCGCGCGCTGGAAGGCCTGCGCGCCGAACTCGCGCACAAAGCTGTCAGGGTCGTGTTCGGCAGGCAGGAACAGGAAACGGATGCTGCGGGTGTCGCTGGCATGGGGCAGGCACGCTTCCAGCGCGCGGGCGGCGGCCTTGCGCCCGGCGGCATCACCGTCGAAGCTGAACACCACGCTGTCGGTGAAGCGCATCAGGCGCCGCACATGATCATCGGTGCAAGCGGTGCCCAGCGTGGCCACTGCATGACCCAAGCCCCATTGGGCCAGTGCCACCACATCCATGTAGCCTTCCACCACCAAGGCGTAGCCGGCCTGGCGAATCGCGGTGCGTGCCTCGTACAAGCCGTAAAGCTCCCGGCCCTTGATGAAGACCGGTGTCTCGGGGGAGTTGAGGTACTTGGGTTCGCCGCCATCGAGCACGCGGCCACCAAAGCCGATCACATCCCCCTGCACCGACCGGATGGGGAACATGATGCGGTGGCGAAAGCGGTCGTAGCGCCGCTCTTGCGGGGTGCCCGGTTCATGCACGATCACCAGGCCCGCTTCTTCCAACTTGGGGTCGTCGTAGGCGGGAAAGGCGCTGGCCAGGCCGCGCCAGCTGTCGTGGGCATAGCCGATGGCAAAGCGCGCGGCCACCTCTCCGGTCAGGCCGCGCCCCTTGAGGTAGGCAACAGCCGTGTCGCTGGCCTTGAGTTGTTGCTTGTAGTGGCCTGCCGCGCGGGCCATGTAGTCGCTGAGGGTGGCGGCTTCCTTGCGGCGCTGCGCTTGGGCCTCGCGCTCTTCGCGGCTGCGGTCGTCGTCGGGCACGGCCATGCCC